>CAVGTD010000002.1:0-112298 GCA_963632215.1 Clostridiales bacterium | reverse complement strand
AAGTATTCAATATGTCGCTTGGCAAGTATTTATAATCTACCCCTAAGGAAAGAACAACGAGCAGGTATATAAGCAATTGATTTTGAGGAAGAATGACGGACAATTGGTGGCCAATATTGACAACAACCCCCAAAAATAGGGCGTTCAAAATGCGAATGTTGTTGGTGGAATATTGCCACGACAATGTCCGCAAACCGCGCCCCAACGGGGCAGTTGCTCATAGCCCAGGGCAGAGCCGACAAGAAGTGGCGGCGTCACCCTGGTATGCAATGCGGGAAACCTTGCCGCCCCATCGGGGCAACTACATAATATAGGGGCAACGCCCCGTAACCCTGCGACTTGTCCTAAACAATTTGAATGCGCCGCCCAACCGTCCCCGAACCCGGGCGTTGCCCGGTATCAACGCAGCTGCCCCGATGGGGCGGCAACGTCCCCCAAATGGGGAACCCAGGGTGACGTGTCGCCGCGATGCGTCGCCACTCTGCCCTGGGCTAGGAGCAGCTGCCCCGTTGGGGCGTGGTTTGCGGACAATATCTTGCAGGAAAAAACGGGATTTTGAACACTCTACAAAAAGGGCGCCTTATTCATGTAGAATAAGACACCCACGAGTGATATGAACTAAAAGCTTCAACTGTTAAATATCACGTTTTACCACGTAATATATATAAGAAGTGAGGGCGGTTTTCACGTCCTCGTTCTTCCAGTTTGAAAGTAGCGCAAGAGCCTCATTCACAAGGTCTTGCATCTTATTTTCCGCGTAATCAATGCCGCCGTGCTTGATGGTGAACTGCACAAGACTTTCGATGTCCTCCTTAGTAGCCTCACCCTGCTTCACGCGTTTGGCCAATTCGTTGGCCTCGGGGTCGTTCGTGGTGAGAATGGCATGGATGACGGGCAGCGTAAGTTTGCCTTCCGCCATGTCGTTGCCAGTAGGTTTGCCTATCTGCGACGAGGGGAAATAATCGAATATGTCGTCGCGGATTTGGAAGCACATACCCACCAATTCGCCGAAACGAGTGGCATTTTTCACGTATTCATCGTCACCGCCGGCTGAGATTGCGCCGAGCTTGGCGCAGGCGGCGAAAAGGGCAGCCGTCTTGCGCGAAATGATGTGGAAATAAGCCTCTTCGCTAATCTCTTCACGTCGCACGTTGGCCAACTGGTAAACTTCGCCCTCAGAGAGCGTGCCGCCCAGCCGGGAGATGATTTCAACCACGTCGAGGTTATTCGTGAGCGTAGCTTGGAGCAGCGATGCCGACAAGAGATAGTCGCCTACCAAAACCGCCACTTTGTTGTCGTAGACCGCATTGACGGAACGCTGCCCGCGGCGTTCGTTGCTCTCGTCCACCACATCGTCGTGAACAAGTGAGGCGGTGTGGAGAAGTTCGAGCGTGACGGCCGAACGGAGCGACGATTCGCTGACCTCACCCAATTCCTTGGCCATGAGCAGCACCAAGAGTGGACGCATCATCTTGCCCTTGCGTTGGCGTATGTAGCCAAGAGCCCGACCGAGGAAATCGTCCTCGTGAGCCAACGCTTCGTCGAAAAGAAGCTTGTAACGTTCGAGTTCCGCTTGCACGGGCTGCCGCAAGGCAGATAATTTGTCCATACCTTAGAGTTTGCCTTGCAAAGATAGCTCAAAAAAGCGTACTTTTGCCGCAATAACTACCATTTTGCTATGGAAACGCTTTATTTGCTTGATGCCTACGCATTGATATACCGTGCCTACTATGCGCTGATACGTTCGCCCCGGGTGAACTCGAAGGGCCAGAACACGTCGGCCGCATACGGCTTTGTCAACACTCTGCGCGAGGTAATTCGCACGGCGAAGCCCGACTACCTGGGCATTGCCTTCGACCCAAAAGGCGGCACGTTCCGCCACGAAGCCTACCCCGAATACAAGGCGCAGCGCGAGGCCACGCCCGAGGACATCCGTTGGGCGGTTCCGGTAATCAAGGACATCATCCGCGCCTACCGTATCCCCATTCTGGAGGTGCCGGGCTACGAGGCCGACGACGTAATAGGCACGCTGGCAAAAAAGGCAGCAGCCCAGGGCTTGGAGGTCCACATGGTAACGCCCGACAAAGACTACGGACAGCTCGTAGCTCCCAACATCTTCATGGAACGTCCCGGCCACGGCGCGGCAGGCATGGAGAAAATGGGCGAGAAAGAGGTGTGCGAAAAATACGGCATCGAGTCGACCGCCCAGGTGATAGACCTGCTCGGCCTGATGGGAGACACGGCGGACAACGTGCCGGGCTGCCCCGGCGTAGGCGAGAAGACGGCCGTGAAACTCATCACGCAGTTTGGCTCAATCGACAACCTGCTCGCCAACACCGGCGAACTGAAAGGCGCACTAAAGAAAAAAGTGGAGGAAAACACGGAGCAAATAAAATTCTCGAAGTTCCTCGTCACCATCAAAACGGACGTGCCGGTAGACCTCAACCTCGAGGAACTCAGAATGTCCGACCCCGACCTCGACGCGCTCCGCAAAATTTTTGAAAACCTCGAGTTCCGGTCGTTCATCCAAAAGATGGACACCCCTACCCCGAACGCGCCCGAAAGCACCTCCGAGTGGGGTCCGCTCTTTAACGCAGAACAACCAACCGTCGGGGAAGAGAAAATACAAACGCCTCACAAAACGCTCGAAGACGTAGACCACGAATACATTCTCGTTGATAACGAAGAGGATGCAAAGCGGCTTTGTGATTATTTATTGACGTTTCAAACTGTAAGCATTGACACCGAAACGACCTCCATTGAGGCAATTCGCGCAAAATTGGTCGGAATGAGCTTTGCCGTAGAGGGCGGACGCGCCTGGTACGTGGCTGTTCCACGTGAAACGGACAAAGCGCAGTCCATGGCAGAAATTTTCCGTCCGCTCTACGAGAACGAGAAAATTCTCAAGGTGGGACAAAATCTGAAATACGATCTGACGGTACTCGCATCGTACGGCATCGAACTCAAAGCCCCAATGTTCGACACTATGCTGGCGCACTACCTCGTGCAACCCGAACTTCGGCACAACATGGACTACCTTGCGGAAATCTACCTCAACTACCGCACCATACACATCGAGGAACTAATCGGCGCAAAAGGAAAGGCTCAGAAGAACATGGCCGACCTTGCCCCCGAGGACATACGCGACTACGCCTGTGAGGACGCCGACGTGACGCTCCGACTGATGAAGCCCCTGCAAGAAGAGATGGAGAAGAGCCAGCTGACCGGCGTATTCCACGATATAGAAATGCCCCTTATGCCCGTGCTGGCCCAGATGGAGCGCAACGGCGTTTGCCTCGACACGGAAACACTTGCACAGACCGGGAGCCACTTCAAAGAGCGCATGGAACAGCTCGAAGCCGAAATATACGAGTTGGCCGGCCACCCATTCACCATCACCTCGCCGCGCCAAGTGGGCGAAGTACTCTTTGAAGAGCTGCGCCTCAACGACAAAGCGAAGAAGACAAAAAGCGGCCAGTACTCCACGAGCGAGGACGTGCTTGAAGCGTTGAAAACAAAGCACCCCATCGTAGAGAAGATACTCGCCCACCGCGCGTTGAAGAAACTCATAAGCACCTACGTCGACGCTCTGCCCAAACTCATCAATCCCGAAACGGGACACATACACACCTCGTTCAACCAGGCCGTAACCGCTACGGGCCGCCTGTCGTCGTCGAACCCCAACCTGCAAAACATACCCGTGCGGGGCGAGGACGGCCGCGAAATACGCAAGGCCTTTATACCCGAAGAGGGATGCACCTTCTTCTCGGCCGACTATTCGCAAATTGAGCTGCGACTCATGGCACACCTCAGCGGCGACGAACACCTTGTGAACGACTTCCGTGAGGGGCGCGACATTCACGCCGCCACGGCAGCCCGCGTGTTTCACAAGCCCATCGAGGACGTGACGCGCGACGAACGGCGCAAAGCCAAGACGGCTAATTTCGGCATCATCTACGGCATATCCGCCTTTGGCCTGGCTGAGAGGATGGAGGTGTCGCGCTCGGAGGCGAAAGAACTGATAGACAGCTACTTCGCCACTTACCCCATGGTGAAGACATATATGGAAAAGAGCGTGAAAACAGCCCGTGAGCAAGGATACATCGTCACCCAGTACGGCCGCCGCCGCTACCTGCCCGACATCAATTCGCGAAACGCCGTAGTACGTGGATATGCAGAGCGAAACGCCGTGAACGCACCCATTCAAGGCACAGCCGCCGACATCATTAAAATAGCCATGGTGCGCATCACCGCACGCTTCAAGGCCGAGGGCATACGCTCGAAGATGATACTGCAAGTACACGACGAACTCAACTTCTCCGTCTTCCCCGACGAAATGGAAAAGGTGAAGCAGATAGTCACCGACGAGATGGAACACGCCTGTGCGCTGACCGTCCCCCTCATTGCCGACTGCGGCGAAGGAAAGAACTGGCTCGAAGCGCATTGATGCCGCCTCGTAAATGCAAAACGCCTGAAAAACAGCACGGGAAACCACAAGAACACCTTTTTAAGGGGAAAGGCTTTGCCTTGTAGTTTTGGAACATTAACTTTGCAAAACCCCGAAAAGAAAACAAACGACATCGCCTATCTGCGTCCGCGGCAACCGTCAGAACGACGGCACGCCCACGGAACAAAGACACGACATGAAGATAATACTCAACCCCAAATACGAAGCACTGCGCAGCTACCTGACACACCTTGAAGAACACTTCGAGCAAGACGGTCACGACATTCACTCAGGGCGCAACGTGATACGTTCGCTCAAAGTGGACGGCTACACTCTGTGCGTGAAACAGTTTGCCCCGCCGGGATTTCGCCGCAAGGTGCAGCAGATATTCTACAAAAAGTCGAAAGGCAAACAAGCCTACCTCTCGCCCCTGCTCCTGCGCGAAAGAGGTTTTGAAAGCCCCGAGTCGGTAGCATTTGTAAAGATAAGCCACGGCATTTGGCGCACGACAACCTATTTTGTCAGTCTGCTCTCCACCTACCGCTACAACATGCTCACCGTGCTCGACCTGCCGCAGGAAGAGCAACGCGAAGTGATTGAAAGTTTTGCACGCTTTGCCGCCCACCTGCACGAAAACGGCTTTTTGCACCGCGACTTCTCGTCGACCAACATACTCTACGACAAAATTGGCGAACGCTACCACTTCTCGCTCGTAGACACCAACAGCATGAAGAGCGGACGGGCAGTGAGCCTCGAAGCCGGCTGCCGCAACCTTGCAAAACTCACCGGCAACGACGCATTCTTCGCCCAATTGGCAGAGTGCTACGCCGCACAGCGCAAGGCCGACCCAATGAAGTGCGCACGCCTCATCAACGAGGCACGGCAAAAGCGCAAGACCCGAAACAAATAAGCCACAGCCACAGAACACGGCACAGAAGAACCCCCTTGCAAAAGCAAGGACCGACGGCGAGCGCAAAGTGAAGATTTTCCTGCGGATTTCTTTACTTTGCGCTCGCTTTGCGCTAAATTTGCCATAATTTTTAAGTTACTGAAACACACTACGTCGTTGATGCACCCCACACGGAAAACGCTGCTCCGCACACTCGCCGTCCTCATTGCGCTAAGCGCAACGAGCGAGAGGGCATGGGCGCAGCAAGACCCCGCCTACGTGCATTACTGGCTCATTGAACCGCAGTTCAACCCCGCAGCCGTGGGGCGAGCGCCACAGCTCAGCATCACCGCCGCATACCAAAGTCACGCTTCGGGCTATACCGACGGCGGCAGCACAATGTATGCCGGCGCCGACATGGCGTTCCAGTTTGGCAAGACGCGGCACGGCGTGGGCGTTTACTTTCAGAACGACGAGTTCGGCCTGTTCTCGAACAAAGAGTTCAGCGTGCAGTACGCCTACCACTTCAAACTCTTCGGCGGCACGTTCAGCATCGGCGCAGAGGCCGACATGCTCAACGAGAGCATCAACGGCTCCAAAGCCGACCTAGGCGACGCAAACGACCCGGCATTCCCCACGACCGACCTCAGCGGCTCGAAGTTCGACCTCAGCGTAGGCCTCTACTACGCCCACCGCAACTGGTACGCCGGAGCCGCCATGCAGCACGTTACATCGCCCACCCTGCACATGGGCGAAACGAACGAATACACTGTGAAAGCCCTTTATAATTTCACCGCCGGATACAATATTAAGCTACACAGTCCGTTCTTTACTGTAACCCCCTCTACCCTACTGCGCTACAGCGGCACCGCCTTTCGGGCCGACATCACGGCGCGCGTGCAGTACGCCAAGGACAAAAAGCGCATCTACGCCGGACTGGGATACAGCCCGCAACACAGTGTGTCGGGCTTTGTCGGGGGAATGTTCCACGGCGTGGACATCAGTTATTCGTACGAAGCCAACACATCGGGCATGGGCCTTGGCGCAGGGCAACACGAAGTGACGCTGGGCTACCGCCTCGACCTGAACCTCGGGAAGAAGGGCCGCAACGTGCACCGCAGCGTGCGCTGGCTCTGACACTACCACACATAGAAACAGCATACACAAAGATAAATGAAGCATTCATTCCTATCCATACTGACACTTTTGGCAGCTTGCGGACTGCTCGCCTCGTGCATGGGGAGCAGCAAAGCCATGATGACCGGCGGCGAAGTAACCGGCTCGCGCGCCAGTTCATTCACCGAACCTGCCCCCTACGGCATGATCGAGGTGAAGCGCGGCTACCTCAAGGTGGGTCTTGAAGAGAACGACTCCCTTTGGGGAACCGTCACGCCGCAGAAAGACATCTCGGTGGACGGATTCTGGATGGACCAGACAGAAGTGACGAACTCCATGTACCGGCAGTTTGTGGAGTGGGTGCGCGACTCCATCATACGCGAACGCCTTGCCGACCCGCAGTACGGCGGCGACGAAACGTACAAAATTGAAGTGGACCGCAACGGCGACCCTGTAACTCCGCACCTCAACTGGACGAAGCCCATACCCTGGCGCAAGCCCAGCGAGGACCAGGAGCGCGCCCTCAACAGCGTTTACTACACCCACCCCATCGACGGCACGCGCATGATAGACACGAAACAGTTGCTCTACCGCTACGAGGTGTACGACTACGAGAAAGCCGCCCTGCGCAAATACCGCCTCAACCCGGCCGAACGCTCGCTCAACACCGACCACCCTGCCGACCCCGACGAGGTGGTAATGATTTCGAAGGACACGGCCTATGTGGACGACAACGGAAACATTGTGCAGCAGACCATCGAACGCCCCCTGTCGAGCGTCTACGACTTCCTCAACACCTACATTGTAGCCGTTTATCCCGACACAACAGTATGGGTGAACGATTTCCCAAACGCCAACAACGAGCAATACATGAAGCTCTACTTCTCGTCGGCCAACTACAACGACTACCCCGTAGTGGGCGTGACGTGGGAACAGGCTCAGGCATTCTGCGCTTGGCGCACAAGCTACCTGCTGCGAGGCATGGGTCCGCAAGCTCGCTACATACAGCGTTACCGTCTGCCGACCGAGGTGGAATGGGAATACGCCGCACGCGGAAAGGAGGGCAATCCCTACCCCTGGCAAGGTATTGAGGCCAAGAGCAAGGAAGGCTGCTTCTACGCAAACTTTAAGCCCGACCGAGGCAACTACACCGACGACGGCAACCTTATCACCTCGCGCGTGGGCATTTACGGCGCAAACTCCAACGGCCTCTTCGACATGGCGGGCAACGCCGCCGAATGGACGAGTACGGTATATACCGAAGCCGGCGTGGACGCAATGGCCGATCTCAACCCCGAACTGTCATACAATGCGGCCAAGGAAGACCCCTATATGCTCAAACGCAAGAGCGTGCGCGGAGGATCGTGGAAAGACCCCATGTCGTACATCCGCTCAGCCTGGCGCAGTTGGGAGTACCAAAACCAGCCCCGCTCGTACATAGGTTTCCGCTGCGTACGTTCGAAGGCGAATACTACCAGTTCCACCACGAACCCGAACGGCAAAAAACGCAAGTAAGCGGCACGCCAATCGACCACACGCACATTTATTCCCCAAAGAAGCACATACACACAAATGAGCAAGATAAACTTTGTAGTTCGCCTGCAACACTGGATGGACAGTGTGCCGGGACAGACATTCCTCAACTACGCATACTCATGGGGTGCGGCAATCGTTATCCTTGGCGCGCTCTTTAAACTCACCCACCTGCCGGGCGGCAATTTCATGCTCTTCATCGGTATGGGTACAGAGGTGGTGGTGTTCTTCCTCTCCGCATTCGACCGTCCGTTCGACAAACAGGAAATCGGCAAGGACCTGCCCGACGACTATGAGACCGACGACGAAATAGCCGCACGCCTCGGCCTGACCGACGAGGAAGAGTCCCACGAAGAAGCATTCACAAGCAACGCAGCCACAACTACGGCTGCACCGGCAACCCCTGCCGCAGCGGCAACTCCGCAACCTACGACCATCTTTGTGGGCGGTGGATATGCGGCACAGGGCGGCACGCCGTCAGCAGCTCCCCAACCGGCAGCAACGGCAACCGACGAGGAAGAAAAGCCCTCGGCCGCCCAAGCAGCACGCGAAGCCATTGCCGCCCTCACGCCCGAAGGCGCAGAGCCTTTCGAGAACGAGGCTAAACGCCTGGCCGAAATCATACGCATGGCCAACGACGAACTCCTGCAACGCGCTCAAGCAGCCCTTTCGCCCGAAATGGAGACCGCCACGCAGGAATACATCGAAAAATTGCGCACGCTGGCTGAAACCTTCCAAAAGGTGGACGAACAAAGCGCACGCCTCACGCACGACAGCGAAGAAATGGCCAACCTCAACCGCACCCTTACGGCTATTAACAAAACCTACGACCTGCACTTCAAGAGCATCTCGCAGCAAGTGGGTACGATTGAGCAAATCAACGAACAGACGCGCCACCTCGCCCAGCAGATTGAGGAACTCAACGGCGTGTACGGCCGCATGATTCAGGCACTCACGGTGAATATGCGCATGCAGCAGCCCGCCCAGCCTCAGCAGCAACCTATGCCGCAGCAAGGCGGATACGCTCCGCAGCAGCCCTACAACACAGGATGCGTGCCGCCCCAGCAGAGCAACGGATACGCACAGGGCTTCGGCAATGCGCCGCAGCAGTAAACCCACGCTGTTCAAGCCGCCCACAGCGCGGCATCATACATAAACGACAAATACGCTACCACAAGATATGCCCTCATCCGTAAAGAAGAGACCCGTTTCGCCACGCCAGAAGATGATCAACCTCATGTACATCGTGTTGTTGGCCATGCTGGCTCTTAACGTGTCGAGCGACGTACTGAAAGGCTTCTCGCTCATTGGCGACAGCCTGAAACGTACCACGGGCAACGCCATGAAGGAGAACGAGGCTCTCTACGCCGACTTTGCCGCCTCGTACAAGGCAAACCCCGCCAAGGTGAAGCCATGGTACGACAAGGCGATGGAGGTGAAGCGCATGAGCGATTCTCTCTACAACTTCGCCGGCGAACTGAGGCTTGCCATCGCCCGCGAGGCAGACGGCAAGGATGCCGACCCGGACAATTTGCAGAACAAGGAGGACCTTGAAGGGTCTAACCGCGTGATGCTCGCCCCGGCGCGAGGCAAAGGCAAACAGCTCTACAACGCCATCAACTCGTTCCGCACCCGTGTGCTGGCTCTTGTGACCGACCCTCGCCAACGGGCTATCATCGCCTCGAACCTCGCCACCACAGTGCCTCGCACCGAGGACAATGTGGGCAAGAACTGGGTGCAGTACATGTTTGAGGAAATGCCCTCGATTGCCGCCGTGACAATGCTCGCCAAACTGCAAAGTGACGTGCGCAAGGCCGAAAATGAAGTGGTACACACGCTGCTCGCCAACATCGACTTGAAGGACATCCGTGTCAACCAGATAAACGCCTACGTAGCGGCTGAGGCTACCACGCTCTACCCCGGCGACCAATTCCGCTCAAAGATATTCATGGCCGCCATTGACACCACCCAACGCCCCGAAATCTACGTAAACGGCCGACGCATCGCAGCCGACGGCAGCTACAACTTCAACGTGGGCGGTCCCGGCCAGTATTCCTTCTCGGGATACATCCTTATGCCCAACGCATCGGGCGAGATTGTACGCCGCAACTTCACGCAGAAGTACAACGTGATAGCCCCACCGCAGGGAGCAACGGTAGCGGCCGACCTGATGAACGTGCTTTACGCCGGATTTGACAATCCCATCAGCGTAACGGCAGCCGGAGGCAACGCCGGTCTGCACCTGAGCATGACGGGCGGCACGCTTACGCAACGAGGCGAGGGTAAGTACACCGCACGTCCATCGAAAGTGGGCGAGAACGTAACGTTCACCGTGACTGGCACAGTAAACGGCAAATCGCAAAATATGGGGCAGTTCACCTTCCAAGTGCGCAAACTCCCCGACCCCACGGCGTTCATTCAAATTGGCACAGACCACGTGCGCGGCGGACGCATCGCAAAGGGTTCTATCCTCGGAGCTGGCGGACTGGGCGCAGCCATCGACGACGGCTTGCTCAACATCCCTTTCCGCGTACTTAGCTTTGAAACTGTCTTTGCCGACCGCATGGGCAACTTCCGCCCCGAACCCTCAGCAGGGGCGAACTTCACCGAAAACCAGCGCAACCTGATGCGCGAACTGCGCCGCGGACAACGTTTCTACATCTCGAAGGTTCGTGCGCAGGGTCCCGATGGCATTGTACGCAACCTCAACGGCAGTCTTGAAGTCATCATCAACTAACCCTCGCCCTCTACGCTCACTGCCCCATCCCTAACGAAGAAACTACACACTAATATGAGAACATTCATCACGCTCATTCTCCTGATATGCATGGCAGCCCCTTTCGAGAGCCATGCCCAGCCCCCCCGCCGCCTCTCCGAACAGAAGCAGCAAAAGGAACAGCAGCAGAATTCGCCGCAAGGTTCGTCGTACCGCGAATTTCCCACTGCGCAAGCCATGCCCAGCGACGCAGCCTGGCGGCGCGACCTATACCGTACGCTCGACCTCACGAAAAACGAGAACGCCGTGCTATACTACCCCACCACCCCACAGGACGGGCGCGAGAACCTCTTCACCTACCTCTTCAAATTGCTTCTGCGCAAACAAATCAAGGCCTACGACTACAAGCTCGACGGCAACGAGAACTTCTCTCAGAAAAACGAGGTATCGGCCAAGGACATCATGGACCGCTACCACATCTTCTACGAATCGAAAGGCGACAAAGTGCGCGTGACGGACGCTGACATTCCCTCGGACGAGGTGAAAGCGTATTTCATCAAGGAAAGCACTTACTACGACCAGCATACGGCTTCGTTCCACAGCCAAGTGACGGCCATCTGCCCCGTGCTGAAACGCGGCGACAGCGACTTTGGCGGCGAACTGGCGCAGTACCCCATGTTTTGGGTGAAGATGGCGGATGCCGCTCCCTATCTGGGCAAACTCATGCTCATGGGTTCGTCGCTCAACAACGCCGCTACGATGTCCGCCGACGATTTCTTCACCATGAAGTGCTACAAGGGCGACATCTACAAGGCCGTCAACTTGCAGGACCGTCTGCTCTCCAACTACTGCCTTGACGACTCAGCCATGGCGCGCGAGCAAAAGCGCATCGAAAAGCAACTTACCGACGTGCAGGAACACGTATACGGCCGCGACAGTGCCTACTACGCCAAACTGCGTGCAGACTCTCTGGCGCAAGTTCAAGCCGACTCCATAGCCGCAGCCGGCAAGTCAGCCCGCCGCACCTCGTCCGTTTCACGCCGCAGCACCTCCGCCCCCAGCCGCCGCACAACAACCGTAAAGAGTTCGGGCAGCAGTTCGTCGAGCAAGTCCACGTCTACCAAGACAAAGACCACAAAGACAAAATCAAGTGCCACACGCACCAAATCGTCAAGCAACGGCGGCGGACTGAGCGTGCGCCGTCAACGGCACTAAACAAAATGACTTTTGAAGTAAAGTGACAACAACCTAAGCGAAAGCTACTATCCAGACAAGAAATGACAAAGGCAAAACCTTTCGTCAAATGGGTCGGCGGTAAAGGGCAACTCTTAGAGCAACTAGAATTGCTACTACCGTCGGACTTAGACAATTGGGACGACGCTACTTATATAGAGCCCTTTGTTGGTGGCGGGGCTATGCTCTTTCATATGTTGAGAGAGCATCCTAACATCAAGCACGCTGTAGTCAATGATATCAATCACGACCTTGTACTTTGCTATCAAACCGTAAGGGACAATGTTGAGCAACTTATCCCCTCTCTGCAAGACATACAAGAGAGATATTATGAGTTGACTGACATGGAAGCTAAGCGCAAAATGTTTTTGGCCGTGCGTGCCCGCTACAACGAGAAGAATCTTGACCCCGTAGAAAACACCACATTATTTTTCTTCCTAAACAGAACGTGCTTTAACGGTTTGTATCGCGTAAAACCACAAGGGCCTGTTCAATGTTCCGTTCGGTAAATACAACGCTCCGCTAATTTGCGATGAAGCTACACTCCGGGCAGACAGCGACCTCTTGAAACGAGTGACCATACTTGAAGGCGACTTCTCAAAAACACTTGACTACGCAGACAAAAACACACTTTTCTACTTCGATCCACCTTACCGCCCTCTCAGCGACACTTCTAACTTCAACGATTACACAAAAGAAGCCTTTAACGACGAATCGCAAGTGCGCCTCAAAAAATTTTGTGACATCGTGAATAAGAATGGTCATCACTTCATGCTGAGCAATTCAGACGGGAAGGGGAAAGACGAAGACAACAACTTCTTTGACACGCTCTATGATGCCTATCAAATAGACCGCGTCATGGCATCTCGCAATGTAAACGCCAACGCTTCGAAACGTGGTAAAATCACGGAAATTGTTGTACACAATTATACGGGGACAAAGGGATACAAGCTTTTTTCCGACTTGAGGCCATCAAATGTGGCTGAGCCACATTAGCCTATGCCAAAGGATTTTGAGAGATTCATGTCTCAACTCAAAGAGACAGGCATTGCCGCTAATTTGTGCAACAGACGGTTTGCCGGCATAGAACGTGAGATTGAATTTTGCGAAATGGCAAAAGCCCGGCGAATAGAACTCGACAAGCCAGGAGTTCGCGCAAATCTGATTAACCATATAGAGGATTTGCAGTTTGATATTCCCACAAATGTAGTCTCAGAGGATGAGCTACATTACGGAAGGCTTCCGTTTGTAGATTAAATTAGCGCATTCATTGCATCAAACCTTTTGTCCGCAAACCATACGCAGATTTTCGAAAGCGTCGTTGCGCAGTTCTATATTAACAAAGCCGTAGGTTCTAAGAAGTTCTACGGTCTCTTTTCCGAAGGCTCGGTTAATCTCCAACAACATACGACCGCCGGGGCGCAGGTTCTTTTTTGAAAGCACGCACAAGGCACGGTAGAAGCGCAAGGGATCTCTGTCGGGGACAAAAAGGGCGGTATGCGGCTCGTAGTCCAGTACATTGCGCCGCATTTCGCTTTGTTCCTTGTCCATTATATAGGGTGGATTGCTCACAATGAGGTCAAAAACGGGCAAACTTGCCGGGAGCGGCTGCTCCATATCGTGGCAAAAGAAGTTTACAACCGCATCATACAGCCCGGCATTGGCTTGCGCTACGTTGAGCGCATCGGTAGAGATGTCTATTCCCCATACCTCGGTCTGAGGAAGAATGAGCTTCAAAGTAACAGCAATGCAGCCAGAACCTGTACCCACATCAAGGATACGCAAAGGACGCTGGTTTTGACCGTCAACATCCTCGGCCAAAGCCTCAGCCTCATTCTTCGCCCAAGCTACGAGTTCTTCTGTTTCGGGACGGGGTATAAGCACGCTTTTGTCCACGTTGAACATCCGTCCGCAAAAGGAGGTTTTTCCCAACACGTATTGCACAGGTTCGCCCCCAACCAAACGCACCGAAAGATTGGCGAGACGCTCACATTGCTCTGCTGAAAAATCTCTATCTTTGCCCATATAAACGTCTGTGCGGCTCATGCCGAACGCATCCTCAGCTACGAGGAACGTGATGGCACGCGCCTCACCCTCGTCGTAAAGGGCAAGCAACTGTTTACGCAATGAGGTGAAAGGACTGTCTTGCATAGATATATTCTGTTTGAAACTGAAACAAAATTCCCTTGGAAGAGAATGAGAAATATATGCGCCGCTGCATAGAGCTGGCGCTGTATGGACAAGCCCACGCCGCCCCCAACCCCATGGTCGGGGCGGTTATTGTACACAACGGGCGCATCATTGGCGAGGGCTACCACGCCGTTTGCGGCATGGCGCACGCCGAAGTCAATGCCATCAACTCCGTAAAACCCGCCGACAAGCCCCTTCTTCGTGAAAGCACGCTCTACGTGAGCTTGGAGCCTTGCGCTCACTACGGCAAAACGCCGCCTTGCGCCCTGCTCATTGTACGTACAGGCATACCGCGTGTAGTGGTTGGCTGCGTCGATCCCTTCGCCAAAGTGCAGGGACGAGGCATCGATATACTGCGCGAAGCGGGCATTGACGTGACCGTTGGCGTGCTTGAAGACGAATGCCGTAGGCTCAACGAGCGTTTTATTGTGGCGCAAACGCTCCATCGCCCGTTCATCACCCTGAAGTGGGCAAGATCGAGCGACGGATTTATCGACGCTTGGCGCGAAGAAGGTGGCGAAGAAGTACCTGCAAAGATTTCCACGCCTTACAGCCAGATGTTCGTACACAAGTTGCGCTCGTCGTGCCAAGCCATTCTCGTAGGCCACAGCACGCTGCGGATGGACAAGCCTCAGCTGAACGTGCGCCACTGGACAACGGGCGGCAAGGAACAACCCTTGCGAGTAGTTCTGGGCCGTGTGGCGGAGGGAGAACTTCCCTCGGGCTGGCTCGCCTTTGCCGACATTCCCACCGCACTTTCCGAACTCTACCGAATGGGGGTGCAGTCACTGCTCGTTGAGGGCGGCACGCAGACGCTCCAGAGTTTCATCGACAATGGTCTTTGGGACGAAGCCTATGCCGAACATTCCACGCTTGTCCTTGGCAGCGGCGTACCTGCGCCACGTATGCCGCTCGGCGTGCGCTCCGATTTCGAGACGCATTTTGGGACTTCGTTCGTTCATTACCACGCCGAAACGCTACAAAGTTAACACATTCCTCACGTTGGACTCCTTCTACGCTCTCCTACCCCACCCCTTTTCACTCAACCAATGAAACAATCTCCGCTTACACACAACCTTATCATCATCAACGTGATTTGCTACCTGCTGCAAATCGTGCTTGAACGTCAGGGCATCGACGTGGTTCAACTGCTCGGACTCCACTTTGTGCTGGCACCCGACTTCCACGTACATCAGCTGATAAGCTATATGTTTCTCCACGGCAGTTTCACGCACTTGTTCTTCAATATGTTCTCGCTGTGGATGTTCGGGCGCATACTTGAACAGAACCTGTCCACGAAACGCTTTCTCCTCTACTACTTTGTATGCGGTATTGGCGCAGGACTGTGCCAGGAGTTGTGGCAAACGGCAGATTACTTCATCGAGGGATTCTATCAATACAATTTTGTGGAAATTGGCGGAACGCTTATGCCCATGGCAAACTTTCTCAACCAGTGGACAACCATAGGCGCATCGGGCGCGTGCTACGGCGTGCTGCTCGCTTTCGGTATGCTCTATCCCAACGAGCGCATCATGCTGCTTATTCCGCCTATCCCCATCAAGGCCAAGTATTTCGTAGCCGGGTATGCTGCCATTGAACTGTTCTCTGCCTACGCCTCGAACGACAACGTGGCTCACTTCGCCCACCTTGGCGGTATGTTCTTCGGTTGGCTGCTGTTCCGCTTTTGGAAGAAGAAAGCGCAAAGGAGACAGAACATCTACCATACAAGTTCTTCGTGGGACAATTGGCAAAAACGCAGTCGAAAAGCCTCGCTCTGGGAACGCCTAACCGCCCCATTCCGCAAATCAAGCAAGACAAGCGTGGGCAATGCCCACCACACCGCCACCCGCAATGCGGACTACGAGGAGAACATACGTTCCAAGGAAGACGAGGCTCGCATGGACGAGATACTTGACAAGATACACCGTTCGGGCTACGACAGCCTGACCACCGAAGAAAAACGAGAACTCTTCCGCATAAGCCGCCGCTAACACGCTCTGAATGAAACATATTCTGTCTTTTCTTTCCTGGCTTTCCGTGCTTCTGCTCTGGGGGTCGGCGGCAAGCGTCTATGTCAGTCCGGCAAGCTATGGCAGGCTCTTTTCACTCGCAGGACTGGCTTTCCCCATATTCCTTGCCATGGTCATCAGCTCGGGGCTTCTATGTCTGCTCTTTGCACCGAGGCAGGTGTGGATAGCCCTGCTGGGCATTGCGGCTTGCATCGGTTCTGTGCGCGACTATTTTCCCCTCAACCTCAGTTCGCCGCCGCCCAAGAACGCACTCAAGGTGATTAGTTACAACACCATGGGGCTGAACAATTGGAAGATGGACGACAACAAGCGCGACTACGAGGTGCTTCGCTACCTGCTTTCGCAACAGCCAGACATCGTGTGTATGCAGGAGGTAGGCTTTGAACCAGGATACCGTGGCGACACGGCGCGCATTAAAGAGAATGCCGAACGCTACGGTTACTATTTCCGCTTTGGCCAGGCCTACAACAACGTGGTCGCCGTAGCCTCGCGCTTCCGCATCGTGAAGACGGAAACAGTCTGCGCATCGGAATCGAACGGCGCAGTGGCGTTCTACCTCCTGCGCAAAAACAACGACACGCTGGTAGTGGTCAACGCTCACCTGCAAAGCATGCACCTGAGCGACAAGATGCGCAACGAATACACTGACCTTATCAAGAATCCCGAGAACGGCACGAAGGACATTCACTCAAAGGTGACGCTCCTGAGTTACATTGCCAACAACGGCGTGGTGCGAGCCGAGCAAGCCGACAAACTGGCTGACTTCATCGACCGCCACAAGGACAAGCCGCTCATCGTTATGGGCGACTTCAACGACACGCCCATCTCCTACGCCCACCACAAGGTCTGCACACGCCTCACCGATGCCCTGCGCACCACGAGCAACGGCATCGGACGGTCATTCAACCGCAACGCCATATACGTGCGTATCGACAACGCTTTTTGCTCGAAACACTTCAAGCCTTACGCATTCCGGGTGGACAACTCCGTCCCGTTCTCCGACCACTATCCCGTCATCGGGTATTTGAAGGAGCAATAGACACAAAAAGAGAGCCGCAGCCAAAGCCACGACCCTCTTCCTTGTCATAAACCTAAAAACTTATTGTAATGAAACCTCATTCCTTGGTGATAGACGCTCCCTTTGAGGCGGCATTCTTGCTCACAACGAACAGGCGCATGGGAGTGTAGGAGTATGAACGCGGCTCACCTTTCTGACTTACGGCATAGCGTACGGTGAGTTTACCCTTCTCGCTCTTGATGTCCTTAAGCTTTATATCGGTGTCTACGTTTGTGGGAGCTGTCAACAGGGCAACCACGCTTTGTTTATTCCAGTCTATCTCTGTGGGCAGTCCGTTCTCGCCCATCACGGCGGCTGCGCCAAAAAGACTGTCAAACTCCTTTTGAGTTGTCACCAAACGCGAGGAATAGTCTTTCACATCGTTACGGAGAAAGTAGTGCTGGGCTTCGCTGTACTCCACGCCGTTACCCTCTTTGATAAGCTGCGTGCTGTAACACGATGCGAAGGATGCGACAATAAACGACAGACTGAAAAGCCACGAAAATGTAGTCTTGCGGTTCATACTGTATGTGGATGTGTTTTGTGTTAGTTTCTGTGCGTAAAACGGCGCAACTCCAAAATCCTTGCACCGAAATCAAAGATTTTTTGAGAGCATTCCAACGCAACATCCAGCCGTCCATTCCAAAAAAGTGACACAAATGACATTTTTTTGGAATGGATATTTGGCTTTCCAGATTTTACCCATGAACTTTGCACGTAGTAAAGGCTTTAATAAAGATGCCTTTGGGGACAATTATGGTCATACATAGAGACAAATACCTAAATGAACTGATCAGCTGGAAACACACCGACCTGATCAAGATAGTCACAGGAATCAGACGCTGCGGCAAGTCGTTCCTGCTCTTCACCCTTTTTCGTCAGCACTTGCTAGAAACGGGCATAGCCGAAGACCATATCATAGGCATTGCACTGGACGACATTTTCAACGAGGAACTTCGCGACCCGTTCAAGATGCTTTCATACGTAAAAGAACACGTCAAGGACAACGGGCAGTACTACCTTATCATTGACGAGGTTCAGCTGCTCGACCGCTTTGTGGACGTGCTGAATAGTTTTATGCATATGGACAACGTGGACGTTTACGTCACTGGCAGCAACTCACGTTTCCTCTCCAAGGACGTGGCCACTGAGTTCCGGGGAAGAGGCATGGAAATCCACATCTATCCATTGTCTTTTGCAGAGTTGTACGCTGCTGAGGGCGGCGACAAAAATGCGCTGTGGAAACGCTACTACACTTACGGCGGCCTACCCTATCTTGCAGCACTGCCCGACAACGCCAAAAGGGCGGAATACCTGACCTCTCTCAACCAAACGCTTTACCTGAGAGACATCGTGGAGCGCAACAGAGTGACAAACGTTGAAGACTTTTCAGAACTTATGAGCGTTATGGCATCGGGCATTGGCTCACCGTGCAATCCCAACAAAATTGCCAACACGTTCAAGACGGTAAAAAAGTCTACACTCGACAACAAGACCATTGCCAACTACATCTCCTATATGGAGGATGCCTTCATTCTGGAAAAGGCTGTACGCTACGACATCAAGGGCAGGAAATACATTGGCACGTGGTCCAAGTACTATTTCGAAGACATAGGCCTACGCAATGCCCTGCTTAGTTTCCGCCAAGTGGAAGAAAACCACATCATGGAGAATGTAATCTACAACGAACTGCGATGCCGCGGATTTAGCGTTGACGTAGGAACAATAGAAAGCCGAACCGCCAACGAGCGCAAGCAGCTCGAGGTTGATTTCGTCGCCAACAAAGACAACAAGCGGTTCTATATACAGTCCGCCTTTGCAATGCCCGACGAAGAAAAGCGAGAGCAAGAACTTGCGTCTCTCAAACGCATTGACGACTCGTTCAAGAAAATTATTGTCACGAGGGACGACATTGCGCCTTACTACGACGACAACGGTGTTTATATGATAGGTCTCATGGACTTTCTCCTCAACATGAATACAGACGAAATCGTTTAGCCAAAAGCCAGGACTTGTAATGCTCCCCACCCCACTCCGCTGAAACCCACTTTATTCAAGCGGCATTTAGGACATTGAAAATATTTGCGTACATTTGCGAAACGCACAAGGGGACTGCCCTACCCTGCCCCTGCGCATATGCGTTGCGGAAAAACACGTTCTGAAAACCCTTTATTAACCTTATCTGTCTTTTACGCCTATGTATGCCTCTGACAGCATAGTGATTGCCGTAGTTGTTATCGGTGTCATTGTTATCCTTAGTATTTTCTTCCATTTTGTACCCTTCTTCCTTTGGCTTAGCGCAAAGGTGTCGGGCGTGAAAATTTCCCTTATCCAGCTCTTCCTGATGCGCATCCGTAACGTACCGCCCGGAGTGATTGTGCCTTCGCTTATCGAGGCGCACAAGGCCGGCCTACGCACCGTGACGCGCGACAATCTCGAGGCCCACTACATGACGGGCGGACACGTGCAGCGCGTGGTGCATGCACTCGTGTCGGCCTCGAAAGCCAACATCGACCTTTCCTTTGAGAAAGCCACGGCTATCGACCTTGCCGGCCGTGACGTGTTCGAGGCTGTACAGACGAGCGTCAACCCGAAAGTAATCGACACGCCGCCCGTGGCTGCCGTGGCGAAAAACGGCATTCAGCTCATCGCCAAAGCCCGTGTGACAGTGCGTGCCAACATCCACCAGCTGGTGGGCGGTGCCGGCGAAGATACCATCCTTGCCCGTGTGGGCGAAGGCATTGTGTCGAGCATCGGTTCGGCGGAGACTCACGAGCAGGTGCTTGAAAACCCTGACTCTATCTCGAAGCTCGTGCTTTCGAAAGGCCTCGATGCCGGTACAGCCTACGAAATTCTTTCCATCGACATTGCCGACATCGACGTGGGCAAAAACATCGGCGCTACCTTGCAGATGGACCAGGCCAACGCCGACAAGAACATCGCCCAGGCCAAGGCAGAGGAGCGCCGCGCTATGGCCGTAGCCAACGAACAGGAAATGAAAGCGAAAGCTCAACAGGCACGTGCGGAGGTTATTCAGGCCGAAGCGGAAGTGCCCAAGGCTCTGGCACAGGCTCTCCGCGAAGGCAACATGGGCTTTATGGACTACTACAAGCTCGAAAACCTCAAAGGCGACACCGCCATGCGCGACACAATCTCGAAGATTGACCCGAAAGGGATTTTCAATAAGGACTGAGACCGAAACAAACAAACTTCCACCCATATAACTACAACCTAACCACATGAGAAAAGTTTTACTTGGCAGTTTGTTGGCTCTGACAGCCATTGGCGGCACAAGCAAGGCTTGGGCCGACTCCATTGAAACGTCAACAGCCGACAACCCCACATGGTATCGCATCTACACGCCAAACCGCAGCAACCTGACGGTGACTTCGCGCGGCGCAGGTGCAGCGATTAAAAACACGGCTGGCGCGACTACGCCCTACAGTGCGAATATGCTCTTCCGCTTTGAGCAGAACACGGACGGATCGTACGTTATCCTCAGCATGGACGGCACATACATCAGTACGACCACCTCGAAGCCGAGCGGCGCGTCTACAAACGTATTCACAACAACATCCACTAAGCCGTCTGCCGGCTGGACCATCGCCGAGACGGGTACAAACACCGACCTCTACACCGTGGTGAACGGCACAAACCAGTGGAACATCAGTCAGGACGCTCCCAACTACTATCTCTACAACTGGGGCAGCGGCACGAACACAAGCGACGCTGGTTGCCAGTTCCGTTTCGAAAAGCAAACGCTCACCGACCTGCAAGAGGCTCAGGCGCTCGCGCTCAACGACCTCAACAACACCGTAGAGGGCAACAACCCCGGACAGTATCCTGCCGACGCCCGCACTGCCTTCAAGACGGCTATAACGAGCGCCACAACCACCGACGAAATCACTGCTGCCAAGGAAACTTACGCCGCAGCGATGGTCAACGTGGTAGCCGGAAAGACTTATTATATTGTGTCTGGCCCGTCAAAGGACTATTGTCAAGGCAAGTACCTCTATGTGCCTGGCAGTGAGCAGCAAGCCCTCTTCGCCAATAAGGTAGTAGCCGCTACCTACGCTTGGACTTTCGAGGATGCGGGTGATGGCAAATTCTATCTCAAGAACTATTCGACCAAAGAATACGTAGAGCCCAATTCGACAAATGCAAACAAAACCGGAAACACAACAATGTCGAAAACAGCCTCTACTAAGTACACCATCAAGAGCTTGGGCGAGTATGCATTCAACATTATCCCCGATAATTGGAATCCCCTCCACGCACAAGAATACAACTCGTGCCTCGTGATGTGGGAGGGCGAGCTGAACACTGCCTCGGCTTGGCGATTTGAAATCATCAGTGACGAAGAACTCGCTGCTGCTCCCAGCATCTCCTCTGCAAGCGTAAGTTCCGGTACTCAGAACTATGCCCCTGGCAACACCGACCAAGTGCTGTTTATGTCCACACTCAACGTGACTGGCTTCAACGGCGACATCAACGTGAACAGCGTGACGGTTGATTTCAGCTCGAACACTTCCAATGCGGCTGCCGACCTTGAAAACATCAAGGTGTACAAGCTCAACAGCACCGACTTTGTATGCGCTGACGATGCCCGTTCGACTACGCTGCTCGGCACGCTCGCCTCTGTCAGCGGCACTACCGCTACGATTACTTTCGACACACCCCTCGCTTGCTCAAGCGGCTCAACCAAACTCGTAGTTGCCGCCGACATCAAGAGTACAGCTACCGTGGGCGACTCTATCGACGCTGCCCTCACCGCCATCGGCTACGGCACGGACAAGAGCTACGCCGTGACCGACGGCAACCCCGAAGGCATTGCCCGCATCTACGACGTGATGTCGCAGCCCTTCAAGAGCTACGACCTCGGCTCGCACTACTGGCGCATCCCGGCCATGGTCATCCTTAAGCACCAGCAGGGCGACAACGCCAGCAAGAACGGCCGCATCGTGACGATGGCCGACAACCGCTTCGCCCACAATGGCGACCTTCCCAACCACATTGACGTATACGAACGCCACTCCGACGACAACGGCAAGACCTGGACTGACCACAAGCTTGTGGCTGGTTCTGACTCCGACCACAAACTCGTGGGCGTAGCCGGCAACGGCTTCGGCGACGCCGCTCTCGTGGAGACAAGCAAGGGCCGCCTCATCGCCATCATGGTGGCTGGCCAGTACTATTTCAGCTCTACCAACGACCGCAACAACTGCAACCTGCCCTTCATCATCACCTCCGACGATGCGGGCGAAACTTGGACCACTCCGCGCGACCTCTACTCTGAACTCTACAACGGCACTTACGAGCAGGGACAGGTTCTCGGTTCGTTCGCCGGTTCGGGCCGCGGCATCGTGCTGCAACGCCAAAAGGTTGACTCGCTCAACGGCCGCGTGATGTTCGCCATGAGCCACCGCTTCAAGGACACCGGCATCCAGGAATACATCATCTATACCGACGACGAAGGCGAAACTTGGAAGATGTCGCCCAAATCGGCCTACAACGGCGGCGATGAATCGAAACTCGTAGAACTTGCCGACGGCACCGTGATGATTTCCGTGCGCCAGAGCGGCAACCGCGGTTTCAACACCTCGACCGACGGCGGCATGACTTGGGGTACTCAGACTACCAACTCCAACATCTCGGGCAACGCTTGCAACGCCGACATTCTCTACTACAACAAGCACGTGCTGCTCCACTCCTACGTGAACAACGGCTCTCGCAAGAACCTCACCGTAAAGGCTTCGTTCGACAACGGCAAGACTTGGGGCAACGGCATCGTTATCTGCGCTCCCTCATCGTGCTACTCTACGATGGACCTTACGAAGGACGGCAAGGTTGCCATCCTCTACGAAGACGCTTCGTGCAGCACGGGCTTCGCCCTTACTTACGCCTCTTTCCCCATTGACTGGATTGTGCCGGGCGGCGACCCCTCGAAACTGGCTTTCGAAACAGCGGTAGCCAAAGCCCAGACTATCGCGGAAAGCACGGGCTACACCGACGTAACCGACGCTAAGGCCGGCCAGTACAGCCAAGACGCCATCGACGCCGTAAAGGCTTCTATCCCTGCCGACACGGAGGCTGTGACGGACTACGACGCCGCAACCGAGGCCATTGAGGCTGCCATCGCCGCCTACGAGCTTACGCTCATCGCCATCGACGGCTACCCCATGACCACCACTTTCACCATCAGCAGCTACGAGACCATCGCCAGCGATGCCCCCTATGCTTTGGGTGCTGACGGCAAAGCCGCAGCAGGTAACACTACCGAATGGCAGCTTGTTCCCCTCACGGGCGGACAAGTTGGCATCAAGGTGGTCAATGCTGAAACCGACACTTACTTCCAGCGCAGCAGCAACTCCACAGCCACGAGTTCTTCGGCTTACGCTTGGACGCTCACCAAGGGCGACGGCGACTACTACTACATAAAGTCGTCGACGAATGGCGGCACCTATCTCGTAATCCGCACTTCTGACGGCTCGCTCAACTTCTGGAGCAACACCACGGGCACCGACACGTGGTCCACAAAGTGGGTGTTCACGAAGAAAGGCACTATCACGGGCATCGACGGCGCACAGTCTGACGCCAAGGCCGCTCCTGTTCGCTACTACGACCTCAACGGACGCTTGCTCAAAGCAGCTCCCGCACACGGTGTTTACATCACCTCTGACCACAAGAAACACGTGGTGAAGTAACGCACACAACGCGCAATAACCAAAACAGGCTGAGAACCTTTGAAAGTTCTCAGCCTGTTTTGCGTTGCGCCGTGTCGGTCACGCGTATTCCTTGGCTTGTTCCGTGCCTTGCAACACGGCGAGTGCGTTGAGCGCAAGCGCCTCCATCTCGTCCTCGCCGGGATATACGTGGACGGGCGCAAGGTAGGACACCCGTTCGCTGATGCCCTGCGTAATGTACTCGCAATGCGCCATGCCGCCCGTAATGAGTATTGCGTCTACGTGTCCACGCAATACCGCTCCTTCGGCGGCTACGGCCTTGGCACACTGGAATATCATGGAGTCGATGAGCAGTCGGGCCTTTTCGTCGCCGCTCTCTATGCGCTGCATAATTTCCTTGATGTCGGTAGTGCCAAGGTGCGCCATCAGTCCGGCTTGTCCGGCAATGCGTTTGAGTAACTGTTGTTCAGTGTAAAGCCCACTGTAACAAAGGTGTATGAGGTCTGCCGATGGCAGTGTGCCGGCTCTTTCGGGCGAAAACGGTCCGCCGCCGTCGAGGGCGTTGTTTGCGTCAATAGCCCGCCCCTTGGAATGAACGGCCACCGATATGCCGCCGCCAAGGTGGCACACGATGAGGTCAAGGCTATCATAACTAACGCCTTGCTCCGAGGCGAAGCGGCGCGCGATGGCTCGCTGGTTGAGCGCATGCCAAATGGCATGGTGCTGCATCACGGGCGACCCCGTCAGGCGAGCCTCGGGCAAGAGTTCGTCCACTGTTACGGGGTCGGCTATAAACGCCTCGCAGGGCTTGGTCTGTAACTGAGCCAGTTCGTAGGCTATGAGGCAACCCAGGTTGCAGGCGTGTTTGCGGAATGCGCGGTCAGTGTCCTCGCACATCTTGCGGTTCACCCGGTACACGCCGCTTGGGATAGGCTTTATCAGTCCGCCGCGCCCAATGATGGCGTCAAACTCAAAAGGGATGCCGTTCGCTTCGAGCCAGTCAAGGATGAGCCTGCGACGATACGTCTGCTGTTCTTGCAGGGTAGCGCAGTGCGAGAGTTCCTCGTGGGTGTGACGTATGGCTTCCACGCGGAGTGCTTTGTCGTTGGCGAACACGCCCACCTTTGTGGAGGTCGACCCTGGATTTATCACAAGGATGCGGCAGGGTAGGGCGGTTTGTTCTGTGTCAGTATTTGTGTTCTTACTCATCGGTGTGACAAGTGTAGTGTATTTGGTTGATTGTCTGTGCAAGCCCGCACATCAGCAGCTCATTGTAGCCAAGGCCAGACTGTGGAACTTTGCCTCGGCATCGTCACCCCTCGACGACAACACCACGGGGGCTAGTGTGCCTTGCAGCGTGCCGGCTATGCGGGCCTGGGCAAAGAGCGGCAGCACCTTGTAAAGCACGTTGCCGCTCTCAATGTCGGGCAGGACGAGAGCGTCGGCTTCTCCCTCAATCGGCGACTGTATGCCCTTGACGCGCAGAGCCACAGCATCGCACGAGGTACGCAGGTCGAGCGGACCGTCCACAATGAGTTCGCCCCATTCCCCCTCCTTGGCGCGGCTGACAAGGTCGGCGTAGGTCATGGTGTGGGGAAACTTCTCACCGGCTGTCTCGGTGCAGTGCACAAGGGCGATGCGCGGCTCTTTGATGCCAAATGCGTGGAGCATTCGTGCCAAGTAGGTCACTTGCTGCACCCGTTGTTCGGGAGTAGGGTAGGGGATAACCGCCGCATCGGTGAAGAAAAGGAGTTTTCGGTACGCTGGCATATCCGCCACAGCTATATGCGTAAGCGTTTGCCCCGGGGGGAGTATGCCCCACTCTTTGTTCAGCACGGCTCGCAGTAGGGTGCTGGTGTGTACCAGTCCTTTCATCAATACGTCGGTTTGCCCGTCGCGAACCATCTGCACGGCTGTGCGGGCTGCCTCCTCGTGTGTGGCGGTTTCCACGTAGTGCAGCCATTCCGAACCGTGCCGGCTCACCAATGGGTGCTGGCTTATCGCCTGACAGTCGCCCACAAAGAAAACTTCGGCAAAGCCTTCGTCTACGGCACGCAGAACGGCCGAAACCGTACTGTCATCAGAACCGCAAACTACGCTCAGCCGAAAACGCCGGTTAAGGCTGCGCAAATGCGCCGTCATGTCTGAAAAGGATAAGATGCTTTGCATATTTCGTGTTCTTTGTGTCGAAAACTCTCACCAGCGGAATAGTTTCTTTTTCGGTCGCAAATGTAGTAATACTAAGTGTAACGAATTGCACACATACGGCGTTTTTATGCAAAACGAGCGGTGTACGACGGCAAATAGGATACATAAACGGCATTATCCGCAATAATTTGCTACTTTTGCTTTACTAAAAGAGATTGGTGAGAGGAGTAAAGAGACAGAAGCACACAAGCCCTTGTAGTTCAATGGATAGAACACCGCTCTCCTAAAGCAGTGATATGAGTTCGATTCTCATCGGGGGTACTATGCGCCGCTTGTGCGCCATTCTATACGATGCACCAAGGGTTAAGTGATACCTGCGCACCTTTCCGTACGGGAGGCAAGCGGCTCACTTAACCCTTGGTGCTTTTTCTCCGTTTCTACGTCACTCTCGCCCCAAACAATCCACAATCATGGCAAACAACGACACGCTGACCCCGATGATGAAGCAGTTTTTCGACCTCAAAGCGAAAAACCCCGACGCGATACTGCTCTTCCGCTGCGGCGACTTCTACGAGACATACGCTGACGACGCCACCACGGCGGCGCAGGTATTGGGCATCACGCTGACCCACCGCAACAACAAGGGGGGCGACAACACGGAGATGGCGGGATTTCCCTACCATGCGCTCGACACGTACCTGCCGCGCCTCATCCGCGCGGGTTTTCGTGTGGCCATCTGCGACCAGCTCGAAGACCCCAAGCTGACAAAGAAGCTTGTGAAACGAGGCATCTCGGAGCTTGTCACTCCGGGCGTGGCCATGACGGACAATGTGCTCACGGCACGCGAAAACAACTTCCTTGCGGCCGTCCACTTCGGCGTGAGCGCAGTGGGCATCTCGTTCTTGGACATATCTACGGGCGAGTTTCTTGTGGCTGAGGGTACAACAGAATACATCGACAAGCTCTTGGCGGGTTTCCTGCCTAAGGAAATCCTCGTGCAGCACGGGCTGCGTGGGCGTTTCGAGGGACTTTACGGCTCAAAGAACTTTATCTTCGACCTCGACGACTGGGCCTTTACGCCGCAAACCGCCAACGAGCGGCTCACGAAGCACTTCCGCGTGCGCAACCTCAAAGGCTTCGGCGTAGACCATCTGAAAGACGGCATCGTGGCTGCCGGGGCAATTCTGTGCTATCTGGAAATGACGCAGCACACGCAAACGTCGCACATCACGGCTCTGCGCCGCATCGAAGAGGATCACTTCGTGAGGCTCGACCGCTTCACCACGCGCAACCTCGAACTGGTGCAGCCCATGGCCGAGGGCGGAACGTCGTTGCTGCAAGTGCTTGACCATACGCTCACGCCGATGGGCGCGCGAATGCTCCACCGATGGGTGATTTTCCCCCTGCGAACGGTCAAGGAAATTGAGAAGCGGCAGGACGGCGTAGAGCAATTCTTCCGCGTACCCGACTTCCGTGAGCTTTGCGAAATGGAATTGCCGAAGATTGGCGACATGGAGCGCATCGTGAGCCGCGTGGCAGTGGGCCGGGTCAACCCGCGCGAGCTGCAGCAACTCAGGGCGGCTCTCGAAAGCACGGCCCTGCTGAAATACGCCTGCGCCCACACCGAAAGCGCCGCCATAAAGGAGGTGAGCGAACAGCTCGACGCGCTCACTCCCCTGCGCGACACCATCAAGCGCACGCTCTTGCCCGAACCGCCCCTGCAGGTGAACAAAGGGGGCGTGATTGCGCAAGGTGTGAACGACGAACTCGACGACCTGCGCGCCCTGTCCACGTCGAGCAAAGACTACCTGTTGAAGATACAGCAGCGCGAGAGCGACGCAACAGGCATACCGAGCCTTAAAATAGGCTTCAACAACGTGTTTGGCTACTACATCGAGGTGCGCAACACGTTCAAGGACCACGTACCCGAGGGCTGGATACGAAAACAAACGCTCGCGCAAGCCGAAAGGTACATTACCGAGGAACTTAAACAGTACGAAGACAAAATACTCAACGCCGAGGAACGCATTCTGGCCATAGAGACGCAGATTTTCAACGAACTTGTGCGCGAGGTGGCCAAATACATTGCGCCCTTGCAGAGCGACGCGAATGCGCTGAGCCACTTGGACTGCCTTCAAAGCCTGGCCTTCGTGGCGCGGCAACACTGCTACGTGCGCCCGGTTGTGGACGAGTCGCTCGTACTCGACATCCGCGAAGGCCGTCACCCGGTTATTGAAACGCTGATGCCGCCGGGCGAGGAATACGTGTCGAACAACGTGGAACTCGACACGAAGCAACAGCAAATCATCATCGTAACCGGTCCGAACATGGCCGGTAAGAGCGCGTTGCTGCGCCAAACCGCGCTCATCACGCTCATGGCCCAGATGGGTTCGTTTGTGCCGGCAGCCTCAGCGCGCATCGGCCTAGTGGACAAGATATTCACCCGCGTCGGAGCAAGCGACAACATATCGGTGGGCGAAAGCACGTTCATGGTGGAAATGAGCGAGGCGTCGAACATCATGAACAACCTAACGGAACGCTCGCTCGTGCTGTTCGACGAACTCGGGCGAGGCACGTCGACTTACGACGGCATATCCATTGCCTGGGCCATTGTAGAGTACATACACGAGAACCCGAATGCGCATGCCCGCACGCTCTTCGCCACGCACTACCACGAGCTGAACGAGATGGAGCGTCTGTTCCCGCGCATCAAGAACTGGAACGTGTCGGTGCGCGAGGTAGAGGGGCACGTCGTGTTTCTGCGCAAGCTGCAGCGCGGCGGCTCCGAACATTCGTTCGGCATACACGTGGCGCGCCTCGCCGGCATGCCGCCAAGCATCGTAAAGCGTGCCGAGCAGATACTTGCCGATCTGGAAAAGGCCGGGGCTAAAGCTGGCAACGCCGTACCGCGCGCCGAGAGCATCACCAAGCAGGAGGAGGGCGTGCAGCTCAGCCTCTTCCAGCTCGACGACCCCGTCCTGAGCCAGATACGCGACACGTTGCTCCACATTGACATTGACCACCTCACGCCGTTCGACGCGCTGTGCAAGCTGAAAGAAATTCAGGGCATCCTGCACGGGTAAGGCAAGGCCTCAGTAATCAGTCTGCGGCTCCGCCGCGGTGAGTATTTCCTCCTCAGTCGTGTCGTAGGGGCGCGCCTTGCGGTCGCCAAGGTAAATGCGGCTCAGCGTATAGACGAGCGAACGGAGCGTTTTCTCGCGCTCGCGAGGCTTCAGCTGGCACTCCCACACGGTTATGCAGTGCCAGCCCAGTTCGGCAAGCCGCCGCTGCGCCTCCCTGTCGCGCTCGCGGTTTCGTTCAATCTTTTTATTCCAGTATTCAGTGCGGCTCTTCGGCATGGCGAACGAGCCGCACGTTTCGTGTCCGTGCCAAAAACAACCGTTGACGAAGACAACCGTGCGGTACTTTCGCAACACAATGTCGGGATGCCCCGGCAGCCGCGGCGAGTTGAGGCGGTAACGGAAGCCGCACGCAAACAGGTATTTGCGCACGACGAGTTCGGGCTTCGTACCCTTGCTCCGTATGGCCGCCATGCAGCGGTGCCGCTGCTCGGGTGTCATCTTGTCCATTCCTTGTGCTTTGAAGTTTCGCTTACCCCCGGGGTATGTCACGACAACCCCCGGGCTGTTTGCCGTCGTCCGTACGGGTGACGTGTGCCGGTCGTACGGGTGACACACGTGAGACGTACGGGTGACGCGTGTACACCGTACGGTGTACGACAAACAGCCCGGGGGTAAAATTGATTAGCCGGCGCACAGTGCCAAGCGGCCTACATGCCGATGACGATGCGCTGCACGTAGTAGACGGCAATGCCGGCCAGATAGCCCACAAAGGCAATCCAGGAGATATGCTTCATGTACCAGCCGAACGTAATCTTCTCCAAGCCCATCACGACCACGCCGGCGGCCGAACCGATGATGAGCATTGAACCGCCCACGCCGGCGCAATAGGCGAGCAGCTGCCAGAAAATGCCGTCGAGGGCAAAGTCGCCCGTAGCGGCCACGGGGTACATGCCCATGCAGCCGGCCACAAGCGGCACGTTGTCGACAATGCTCGAAAGCACGCCGATGATGCCCGTCACCATGAAGTGGTTGCCCGAGAAGGCTACATTGAGCCCCTGGCCCAACTGCGTCAGCACGCCTACCGTTTCGAGGCAAGCCACGGCCATGAGGATGCCGAGGAAGAAGAGGATTGTGCCCATGTCGATGCGCGAAAGCATGTTCGTCACGCGCTTCTGCATAGCCCCCTTCTCCTCCTGTCCGCTAAGGTTGCGGTAGAAAAGTTCCGACACAGTCCACAGCACGCCCAGCACGAGCAGGATGCCCACAAACGGCGGCAAGTGGGTGATGCTCTTGAAGATAGGCACAAAGATAAGTCCGCCCACGCCGAGGAAGAATATCACCTTGCGCTGGCGCGCCGTGAGTTCGCTGGCTGCCGCTGCGCCCGTGGCGGGCTGCGCCACCTTCAACTCGCCTTTAAGCGAGTATTGCAGGATAAACGCCGGAATGACCATCGACACAACGGAGGGGATGAGCATTTCCTTGATAACCCCCGCTGCCGAGATGAGACCCTTGTTCCACAGCATAATCGTCGTGACATCGCCAATGGGCGAGAACGCGCCGCCGGAGTTTGCGGCGATAATCACGAGCGAAGCGTAGATAATGCGGTCTTTATGGTCAGAAACGAGCTTGCGCAGTATCATGATCATCACGATGCTGGTGGTAAGGTTGTCAAGAATGGCCGAAAGCAGGAACGTCATGCACGCAATGCGCCATAGCAGCCCGCGCTTGCTCTTCGTGCGCATCATGTCGCGCACAAAGTTGAAGCCGCCGTTTTGGTCCACAAGCTCCACAATGGTCATTGCGCCCATAAGGAAAAAGAGCGTAGTGGCCGTGCTGCCCAGGTGCTTCTCAATGAGTTCGCTCACGACGAGCGGCACACTGTCGCCCACGGCGTTGGCAAGGTACTGCCCGGGATCGACCATGAAAATCGTCCAGCAGCCCACAAACATCAGGAGGGCGATGGCCGCCTTGTTGATTTTGGTGAGGCTCTCAATGGCTATGAGGAAATAGCCCACCACAAACACTGCTACAATCAGCGTAGTAAGAGTAGTCATTCTTTATTGATGCGTTAAGGGTGGTTCTATAAATTACCACCGTAAATTAATTAAGTTTGGGTGACTTTCGTTTTGTCATCTTTCGGGCTCTTTTGAATAATATCGGCTGCACTCGGCAAAGCAAAACAAGTTTTTCTTTGCTCTCGCTTGCTCGATATTTCCGCCCCAATCGCTTGTTCGCTCAGTCGCATAGCCCGCTATGCTCCTTCTCTCAATCAATTGGAACGCAAAACAGCCCCGAAACCTGACAAAGCTAATTTATAGAACCACCCTTGTGTTAGAATTTGCGGCAAAATTGGGCAATTTTCGCCTACACGGCAAACATTGGCGGTGAAAAAGGGGTGAAACCTGCCCGTATGGCGGTGCGGATCAGCGCACCGTCTTGCGGCTCACGGCAGTGCCGTTGGCGTAGCGCACGGTCTTGACAAAAACGCCGTGACCGGGCTGCGAAACGCTGCGGCCGCTGAGGTCGGTGTACTCGACCCGCACGGGGGCGTTGCCGTCAGCCACGGCGGTGCGGACACCTGCGGCCACGTAGTCGCTGGCATCGACCTTGGCTTGCGCGGCATTGACCACCTCGCCCGTAAAGCCGTTGATGAGGATAGCCACTACGTCGAGCTTCGTGAGGTCCTGAATGACGTTGCTCTTACTCGATATGGCAAGTTCGTCGAGCGAGAAGGTTGCCGAGACTGTATAGGGGGTATAAGCGTCCATCGGCTTGGGCAGGTCAGCGTCGTCGCCGGTGAGGCGCGTGGTGGCAATGACTACGTCGTCGAACACAAGGCCCTCGATGGTTTTCGGAGCGTTCAGAAACTGCTCGAACTCAGGTTCGGGGAACATCGTCGCATCGGCTCCCGACAGGCCGTTAATCTGGTTCCACAACTCGCCGTTGCCATGCAAGCCGTTCGCCACAAGCACGTACTCTACATAATACGCTCCCGTCTTCATCGTGCGCGGGAAGGTGGCGGTGGCTGAGGCTGACACCGTGCGCCCGTCGGCGGAGAGTTTGGCAGAGGTTTCGAGGTTGGCAAGCGCGTACCGCTGGCTGGCGGCCACCACGTCGTCGTAGATATGGAACGGGGTGGGGAGGCTCGAACTGGTCATGCCCGAACCGAAATAGGGGTCGATGAGGTCGCCACGGTCGAGCGTGCAAGTGGGAAACGACCTGACGCTCGTGGGAAAGCTCGTGGCTTCCATCACTTCCATTGCGTCTTTGTTGTGATAGGCTATGGCGATGAAACCTTCGGGATGCACGCGCTTCAATATCTTGATGGCGGCGTTGCCTCGAGGGCAGTTGGTGCACCATGTGCCGGTATATTCCTCAAAAAGCACGTTGCGGCTGGGAATAAAGGCGCGCACGTCGAGCGTGGCGGAGGCCGGGTCTTCCGAATAGCCGTTCGTCTCGCCGTTCACCTTGGTCAGGCTTACGCTCAGGGGGTATTCGCCGTCGTCGGCAAGGGCAGGGAGGGAGAGGCTGTACGTAGTGCTTGCGCCAAGCTTGCCGGGAAGAGCCTTGTCGGCGGGCAACGTGACGGGCAGCGTGTGGGTTTCGCCGTTGAGCGTGTAAGCCAGTTCCATGCTCTGCACGCCCTTTGCGCCGTGGTTGACGAGGGTGAGGTCGACGGCGGTCTGCTGGTCACGCACGGTGTAGATTTTCTTTGCAAGGGACAACGCCGCGCTATTGTCGGACACGTTGCTGAGCATCACGCTGAAAGCGAGGTTGCCAAAGTCTTCCACTTTGTCCATCCAACCAAGGTATTTCTTGCTGGTGTGGATGTAGAAGCCGCCGGCTGCGGTGTTGTCGCAAACGGGCAGGGGAGAGGCCGACGCGCTGTCGTAGGCGTTGACCGTAAACGAATAGCCGACGTAGACACCCTCGTCAGTAATCGTATAGGGCTTGTCGAATGTGATGTCCTCCTCGGCAAAGACTTTGCTGAGGTCGGCCGTCTGCGAACAAACATCGGGGTTGTTCACCTTGTTTTCGTCGAGCGAGAGTTTCTTCGACATCCACACGCTAAGGTCGGATATGTTGTCTGTCTTGGGTATATACACGCGAATGCCCTCAACGGTTGTGCCGACGAGTTCGGAACTTTTCAGGAGGATGGCCACGTCGTATGTTTCCTTTTTGCCCGTGCCGAAAAGGCTTACCTTGGAGTTGTCGTCGCAGTAGCTGAACTCCATTTTGCTCGTCTGGGCAAAGGCCGTGAAGCCCATGAGGCACAGGAGGACGAGGGAGAAGAACTTTTTCATGTTCATTGGGATGTGTGGAAAAAGGTTGTGGGTTGGCACGCCGTGCAAGGCTTCTGCCGCTTTGCCGCGCCAACCCACACTTTATTGTGTTTGCTGTAAGGATTACGATATTTATTTGACGATGCGCTTCACACTCTTCACGCTGCCGTCGGCCAGGCGCAATGTCTGGATAAACACGCCATGGGCGGGCTTGCTCACGCTGCGGCCGCTGAGGTCGGTGAAACCGAGACTCGTTGCGCCAGTAAGGTTAGCCGTGGCCGAATGCACGCCCTCGGGGTCGTCGTCGGCTTCGTAGTAAACCACGTCTGACTTCGTCACCGTGTCGCCGCCCTTGTAGATTACCTGAACGCCAATCTTCGAATATCCCTCAATGTAGAGATTAACGTTGAACACGCCGGCGTAGTTAGTGAAGTCGGCCAAGTCAGTAAACTCAAAGGGAATGTCGGTCATAGGCTCGGTGAGCGCGGGATAGTCGTCGGGCGAGAAAGTATAAGGCTGGCCGTCGATAATCACATTGTAGAACAGTTTGGAACGGTCCAAAACCTCACCGCCCGTGGCAAACTCACTGACAATAAAGGAGTACATGCCGTAGCCAAGGTCCTCGGTGTAGGGTTCATAGTAGAAATTTTCGGGGTTGACGGGCATATAGGCTTTGTCCTCCCACGCAGTGAGCATGGGTTGGTCGTAAAGCGACACGGAGTTGGCTTGGCGGTAGCCCTGGTTGACGTAGAAAGTGCTGTCGGCCGCATAAGTGTAGCCGCCCATGCCGTCGTCGGTGCGCGTAAACTCAATGTTCTTGTCGAGATACGGCTCGTCGAAATAGTCGCCCGTGCCATCGCCATAGTCATAATAGGTGGGGACGTGCTTGACGGCCTCGAAAAAGTTGTAGCACTCCGTCACAGAGTCGATACCCATGAACTGGCCGCTCTCAAACGTGAGTTTGTCGCCGCTCTTCGTGCCTTTCACCCACGCGTCGGGCAGATTGGGACAAAGACCTGCGAGGTAAACATCGTTACCCTCCTCAACGGCCGTCAAAATCTTGCCGTAGGCCTGGCCACTCTCGGTGTACTGAATAGACATTTTCTTGGCACCTGCCGTACTCTTGGGGGCGACGGGCGTTTGGTGGAACGGGTCGAACTGAAGAACGTAGTCGCCGTAGCCGTACCACTGGCCGGTTTCGTCGCACATGCCGAGCAACTTGCTGTCCTTTGTAGTGTTGACGAAGTAAAGCGTATCGTTGCGGAAAACGAACTTGGCGAGCTGGTTGTCGTCGGGGACGAACGTAGTGTATGTGCCGTAGTCGGGGTCAGTCACCTTCTCAGCCTTAAGGCGATAGAGGTAGCCGTCCTGCACAGTGCCGTCGGAATACTCCTCGTGGCAGAAGTGGACGGGCAGTTGCAGCTCGAGCGTATCGTTCTGCGTGCGGGTGGTCATCACCCACGAGTTGCTGAAATAAGCGTTGAGAGGATTCTGAATATAAACGTGCTTGCCGTCGGGCGACTCGACCACCTTGCCCCAAAATCCGTCGATGGTTTGGTCGGCAATGCTGCCCATGATGTCGACAAAGCTCTTGCCCGAACGGTAGTAGTGGCTCTTGAGCGTACCCTCGGGCTGCTCGGTAAGTATCTCGTCGACCAATGTAGAAGTCGCGGATGTGTGAGCCTTTGCCTTGAGGGGACTGTGCGCCAGTTTGGCTGTGGCGCGGATACCGGTGGGCTGAACAGGACGCGCAGCGGTCTGCCGGGGCGCGGTTTGGGCAAAAGAGGCAGTAGCCAGCAAGGCGGCTGCAAGCGTAGCGTAAATGTGTTGCATAAGCTGTAAGACGTTATATCGGTAATAAGTTATTGGCAATAGCAAGCGGGGGCTGCAGCGAACAAGAACGAATCTGCGCAAAACAATCTCTCTCTGTTGCGCCCGTCCCTGCACCATGCGCATACATATATATTGTATGGCGGTGAGCCTCCTGAACGTTATTTGAAAGCAAAAGTAGGCAATAAGCTATATACAGCAATGAATAATTGCATAAACTTTACTTTTTGCCATCGCTCACGTGCGTTTTGCAGAAAATAGCAACTTTACAGGCACGAAAAGAGGGGAACATCCGCCGAACGGCTTTGGAAGATGTCCCCCTCGGTATATGTACAAGACCTTACTTTTGTTCTTCGAGCAGACAAGGGCGCACCTTCTGAGTAACTCCGGCCCGCTCATGCACCACCGACACCAAGGGATCAGTATCGGCGGCATGCTTGGCCACCATCACCTTGTAGTCGCCCTCTTCCACCTGCCACTGGCTTTCGGCCTCGTTGAACGAAGCGAGGCTTTCGTAGGGTATCGTAACTGTCACGTCCTCAGCCTCGCCTGGCTGAAGGCAACGCGTCTTTTGGAAGCCCCTGAGCTCACGCTCTGGCTTATCCATGTCGCGCCCCGGGGCGGAAACGTACACTTGCACCACTTCCTTGCCGGCCGTCTTGCCTGTGTTGGTCACTCTCACCGTGACCGTCACGTTGCCCTGCGTGTCAACAGTTGCTTGGGGCTTGCCGTACTTGAATGCGGTGTAACTCAGCCCATAGCCAAAGGGGTAGGACACGGCGAGGCGGCGGGTAGTGTAGTGGCGGTAGCCCACGTAGATGCCGTCGCGGTACTCCGTATAGTCGAAATTGGGGATAGGCTCACGCGGCACGCTGTCCTTGGCCATGGCCATGCTCGACGTGAGCAAGTCTGTGCTGATACTGTCGGGGAGGGGGAAGCAATCCTTCGACGGCACGTCGCTGTAAGCCATGGGCCACGTCATGGGCAAACGTCCCGACGGCGACTCTTTTCCGACAAGCACATCGGCCACGGAGTTGCCCCCTTCCTGACCAGGCAACCACGCAAGGAGAATGGCATCGGCCTTGTCCGCCCAACTCTTTGTTTCGACCACGCCACACACATTGAGTATCACTACCACCTTTTTGCCCTCGCAGTGGAAAACACGGCTCACCTTGTCGAGCATAGACTGTTCCGCAGCGGAAAGGTTGAAGTCGTCAGCGAGCTTACGGTCGGCAAATTCGCCCGACGTTTTGCCAATGGTCACAACTGCCATGTCGTTGTTTTTAGCGGCTTGGAGCAGAGCGGCATCGTCGAGCGACATCTCAGGCACAAGCGGCTTGGGCAGCAAAGCGGCAAACGGTCCGTCGGGCAACACCAGCTGCGCCTTGGCCTTGGGCAAATAGTTTTCGTAGACTGCGCGCAGGGCTGTGTCTGCACGGAAGCCGGCATTTTCCAGTCCTTCGAGCAAACTGACCACATAGGCGTGATTGACGTTGCCCGAGCCAGAGCCGCCGGCTATGAAGTCGTACGACGAACGACCGAAGAGGGCGACATTTCTCACTTTCTGCGACAAAGGCAAGGTTTGCTTCGTGTTTTTCAGCAGCACCATGCCCTCGGCAGCAGCAGCGCGCGCCACACGGCCGTGTTCGGCAAGGTTGGGATTGTTGTCGGGCGTGGCACCTTTGAAACGGTTGGTGCGGAGAATGTATTCAAGCACGTGCCTTACGTTGCGGTCCACGATGTCGAGCGACAGATGTCCGTTTAGCACCGCTTTCCTTATCTCCTCACGCTGCGAGAGTTTGCCGGGCATGAGCAGGTCGTTGCCAGCCTCCATCTGCGCCACGGCGTTTTCGCCGCCCAGCCAGTCACTCATCACCATACCGCGGAAGCCCACTCCTTACGCAGTATCTCGGTGACAAGGTCGCACCGCTCGCTCGCCATTGTACCGTTTATCTTGTTGTACGAAGTCATCACCGTCCAGGGCTGCGACTCCTTAACGGCTATCTCGAAGGGGCGGAGGTATATTTCGCGGAATGTGCGCGGCGAGCCGATTACGTTGTTTGCCGCACGGTTGGTTTCTTGGTTGTTGAGCGCAAAATGTTTCAACGAAGTGCCAACATTGCAGCTCTGCACCCCATTGATCATCGCCGCGCAGGTTTTTCCGGCCAACAGCGGGTCTTCGGAGTAGTACTCATAGTTGCGCCCGTTGAGCGGATTGCGCTGGATGTTGGTTGAAGGGGCAAGCAGTACGTCCACTCCGTAGCTCTTGGCCTCCTGGCCCATGGCTTTACCTACTTGGGTGACGAGTGAGGGGTTCCACGTGGAACTCATCACGGTGGAGATGGGGAAGTGCGTGCAATAATAGGTGCGGCTCTCTCCCGGCCTCGTAGAATCGATGCGCAAACCGGCAGGACCGTCTGCCAGTACCGTCGAGGGAATGCCGAGCCTTGGGATGGCATTGAGTTCGCCCGCCGCACCCGGCACGAGGGTTGAGGAGTTGCCGACAGTGACCTTGGCATCGGTGGAATGGTTTCCCTCGGAGCCGATGAGCAAGTTGAGTTTCTCGTCGAGCGTCATGGCTTCTATCACCTTTTCAATGGGGTCAATGCCCAACCGGGGCGTTTGCGCCAGCGCATTGTGCGACATAAGGGCAACGCCAAACGTGGCAAGCATGGTTGTCTTCTTCATTTATGGCAGGTATTTGATTTGTGGTTGTAAAGGTAAGAAGTCTTGCTTACGCTCCCTCACAGCCCCAAGCCGCACTAACGATTGTTAGAACTTTGTAACGCAGGACGGCAGCAAGCGCAAGGCATCCGCCCGCGACAAGCCGCCGTCCAGACATAAAAAAAGCATTGCCCACACAAGGCGGGCAATGCTAACGCTATGAAAATACGAAATTTAGAAATTCGATTTAGAGCTTTGGACCAGCGGCAACGAGAGCCTTACCGGCTGCGTTGGTCTCGTACTTCTTGAAGTTCTTGATGAAGCGAGCTGCGAGGTCCTTAGCCTTCTCTTCCCAAGTAGAAGCGTCTGCGTAAGTGTCGCGCGGGTCGAGGATCTTGGGATCAACGCCGGGGAGTTCAGTAGGAACAACGAAGTCGAAGTAGGGAACAGTCTTCGTAGGAGCCTTGTCGATAGAACCGTCGAGGATAGCGTCGATGATACCACGAGTGTCGCGGATAGAGATACGCTTGCCGCTACCGTTCCAACCAGTGTTCACCAAGTAAGCCTTGGCACCGTTGGCTTCCATCTTCTTCACGAGTTCCTCAGCGTACTTCGTGGGGTGCAGTTCGAGGAATGCCTGGCCGAAGCAAGCGGAGAATGTAGGAGTGGGCTCGGTGATGCCGCGCTCTGTACCTGCGAGCTTAGCGGTGAAGCCAGAGAGGAAGTAGTACTGAGCCTGCTCAGAAGAGAGGATAGATACAGGAGGAAGCACGCCGAAAGCGTCGGCAGAAAGCATGATAACCTGCTTTGCAGCGGGACCCTTGCTGATGGGCTTCACAATGTTCTGGATGTGGTAGATGGGGTAGCTCACACGAGTGTTCTCGGTTACGCTCTTGTCTGCGAAGTCGATCTTGCCGTCAGCAGCCACAGTTACGTTCTCGAGAAGAGCGTCGCGCTTGATGGCACCGTAGATATCGGGTTCGCTCTCCTTGTCGAGGTTGATAACCTTAGCGTAGCAACCGCCTTCGTAGTTGAACACACCGTTGTCGTCCCATCCGTGTTCGTCGTCGCCGATGAGCTTACGCTTCGGGTCGGTAGAAAGGGTTGTCTTACCAGTACCAGAGAGACCGAAGAAGATAGCGGAGCTTGTTTCGTCCATGTTGGTGTTGGCAGAGCAGTGCATAGAAGCGATGCCCTTGAGGGGGTTGTAGTAGTTCATCATGGAGAACATACCCTTCTTCATCTCACCGCCGTACCAAGTGTTGATGATAACCTGCTCACGGCTTGTGATGTTGAACACAACGGCAGTTTCTGAGTTCAGGCCAAGTTCCTTGTAGTTCTCAACCTTTGCCTTAGAAGCGTTGTAAACGATGAAGTCGGGCTCGAAGCTTGCGAGTTCCTCAGCAGTAGGACGGATGAACATGTTGGTCACGAAGTGAGCCTGCCATGCCACTTCCACGATGAAGCGGACAGCCATGCGAGTTTCCTTGTTTGCGCCGCAGAAACCGTCAACCACGAAGAGACGCTTGTTAGAGAGTTCCTTCTTAGCGATTTCCTTTACAGCTTCCCAAGCTTCCTTAGAAGCGGGCTTGTTATCATTGGGATATTCGGGAGTAGTCCACCACACGGTGTCCTTAGAGTTCTCGTCCATCACGATGAACTTATCCTTGGGTGAACGGCCTGTGTAGATACCAGTCATTACGTTGACGGCGCCGAGCTCAGTTTCCTGACCCTTTTCAAAGCCTTCAAGACCAGCCTTGGTTTCTTCCTCGAACAGTTGTTCGTAAGAGGGGTTGTGCACGATTTCTGTAGCACCGGTAATGCCGTACTTGGATAAATCTAATGTTGCCATGATTTATTGAATTATTAAATGGTAATTGATTTTGTTCCTATCGTTTTTCAGCTTGGAAAAGCCTTGCGCTTTACCACGGCAAAAGTACTACTTTATTAGTAGACGCAAAGTGTTTTTACATTTTTTATTCGCCGTCGTTTCGCACCGCCAAACCGTGTATGCCAGCCGCCTTGCCGTGCGGTTTTCTTCCTCATTAATTAGGATTGCCCGAAAGGGGGAGCGGCGATAATTTTGCAGCCGCAAACTTACAAGTACATCTAATCTCGACAATCAGCATCATGCTCTTTTTACCCCTGCTCATGGCAGCGGCGCCCACCGAGGCCGACACGCTGCGCAACATCAACATTGAGGAAGCCGTTGTGGTGGCCTCGCCTAAGGAAACGAAACAACTGCGCGAGCAGCCGGTCAGCGTGTCGCTGTTCGACGCTGACGGACTGCGCAAGGGGGGCGTGGAGAACGTGAAAGGCTTGTCGGCTCTCGCCCCCAACTTTTACATGCCTTCGTACGGAAGCCGGCTGACTTCGGCGGTGTACATTCGGGGCATCGGCTCGCGCATCAACACGCCCGCCGTGGGACTTTACGTGGACAACGTGCCGTACGTGGACAAGACGGCCTACGACTTTGCCTTTCCCGGCGTGGAGCGAGTTGACGTGCTGCGCGGCCCGCAGGGGACACTCTACGGGCGCAATACCATGGGAGGGCTTATCCGCGTGTTCACGGCAAACCCCATGACGCACCATGGCACCGACATTGAGGCTGGCATCGGCACGGCTCTGAACGAGAAGAACTCGCTTTCGCAGAACGCTTCGTTCACCACGTTCCTCCACCCGTCAACCAACTTGGCAATGAGCGTTGGGGCATACTATACGGGGCAAAAGGGCTACTTTACCAATTCTACTACGGGCAAGAAACAAGACCGCAGCCAAGCGGGCGGCGGACGCTTCCGCCTTGCGTGGCGACCTACCGACGTGGTGAAACTCGATTGGACCGCCTCGTACGAACTGAGCAACGAGGGAGCTTGCCCCTACTACCTGCTCGGGCGCACGACCGACTTCCCCAAGAGCGGCTGGCAGACGGCTGCCAAGGGCGAAGGGAAGGGCGTGATTGAACAGAATGAGGACAGCCGCTACCGCCGCAGTCTGCTGAATACGGGACTGAATGTAGAACACCGCTTGCCCCGGTTCACGTTGACGAGCATCACGGCTTTCCAACGCCTCGACGATCGTCTGTTTATGGACAACGATTTCACCAAGAGCGACCTCTTCACCCTCGAGCAAAAGCAGCACATGAGTACGCTCTCGGAGGAGATTGCGCTGAAAAGCCCTAACGCCAACAGCCGCTGGACGTGGACAACGGGCATCTTCGCCATGTACCAATGGTTGCGCACCACGTGTCCGGTGACGTTCTACAACGACGGGGTGAGCTACCTCAATGAGCAAATAGCCGCCAACCTTCCCCAGTCGCCGCAAATGTCCATCGCATTTACGGGCGACCGCATCCCGTTCGCCTCAAACCTGCGCACGCCTTCGCTCAATGCGGCCTTGTTCCACCAAAGCACGGTGCGCATTGTCGACCGCCTTTCGCTTACGCTTGGTCTCCGCGTCGACTACGACCATCGAGAGTTGCGCCTTTCGTCGGATGCCGGGCAGGAGGGCGTACCTTACAACTTCTCGATGAGTATGGGGCAAGCCATGTCGTTCAACCGCGACTTCAACGCCCTGCCTACAATGAACGAAACGCTGAAGCACAACTTCTGGCAGTTTCTGCCCAAGGCAGCTCTGAACTATTCGCTGCCTCGCGACTTGGGCAACATCTACGTAAGCGTGGCCAAGGGATACCGTTCGGGGGGATACAACATACAGAGCTACTCCGACCTTTCGCAGCAACTACTGCGCCGCTGTATGATGACACAGGTGGGCGAGTACAGTGCCGAACAGATTAACGCCATCCCCTACTTGCCCGATGCGGCCAAGGAGAAGATACTGGCGAGCATGAACGACGCAATGGCGAAAGTAACCCCCGACGAGCCAAAAGCCTCCACGCTCTACTACAAACCGGAATATACGTGGAGCTACGAGGCGGGCATCCACCACAATCTTGCCGGAAAGTTGTTGCAGCTCGACCTCTCGGCGTTTTATATGAAAACACGCGACCAGCAGATTGCCCGCTTCTCGGAAAGCGGTATGGGACGCGTAATGGTCAACGCCGGACGCAGCCGCAGCGTCGGGGCTGAATTTGGACTTCGTTCACAGCTTCTGTCTGACCGTCTGATTATCGCCGCCGCCTACGGACTGACGCGCGCTACGTTTACAAGCTACGACCTCGGCATGTCGTCGAGCGGCGAACGCACTGACTACACGGGCAACCGTGTGCCGTTTGTGCCGGAGCATACGATGAGTGCGTCGGCCGACTTTACCCAACCGCTGTCCGAGAAACGCGCACTCCGCAACTTTACGATAGGGGGCAGCATAAAGGGGGCGGGCAATGTGATGTGGAACGAGGCAAACACGTTCTCGCAGCCTTTCTATGCCACGCTGGCCCTGCACGCTGGCATCACGCTGGCCTGCAAAAACGGCGGAAGGGTGGACATCACGGTGTGGGGCGACAACCTCACGCAGACGCGCTATGCCACCTTTGCCTTCGACAGCATGGGCAACCGTTTTGCGCAGTACGGCACGCCGACCCGTTGCGGCGTGAAGCTGAAATGGCACTTCTGACACGCCGCCCGCAACACTTCACAGAGGGGGAGAACGCCGCCGAGGCTTTCTCCCCCTCTGTGTGCCTAAGTCGTTAAAAATGCGGTGAGCAAGAGCGTTTACAAAATGGAATGAGTACTTTTGCAAATTCCGTAAAAGGAACTGCAACAAGCAATTATTCACATCAACATCAAATAAAGCGTACATCTCAATGAAACAGTACAAGTTGGTGAACAACATTCTCGGTTGGCTCACCTTTGCCATTGCGGCCTTCACCTACTGCTCAACGGTGGAGCCTACGGCCAGTTTCTGGGACTGTCCCGAATTTATCACCACGGCTTACAAGCTCGAGGTGGGACACCCCCCTGGCGCACCGTTCTTCATGCTCACAGGCAATTTCTTCACGCAATTCACAAGCGACCCCACCAAAGTGGCTTTCTGCGTGAACATCATGTCGGCTCTGCTTTCCGCGCTCTGCATCCTGTTCCTGTTCTGGACCATCACGCACCTTGCGCGCAAGCTCATCACTGAGGACGGCACGGTGACGTCCGTGGCGCAAATCGTCACCATCATGGGCTGCGGTCTTACGGGCGCACTTGCTTACACGTGGAGCGACACGTTCTGGTTCTCTGCCGTCGAGGGTGAGGTGTACGCCTACTCCTCCATGTTTACCGCGCTGGTGTTCTGGCTCATACTCAAGTGGGAAGACCATGCCGACGAGCCGCACTCAGACCGCTGGCTAGTACTCATCTTCTACCTCACGGGCCTCTCCATCGGCGTGCACTTGCTCAACCTTCTCTGCCTCCCGGCCATTGCCTTGGTGTACTACTACAAGCGCAACCCGCAGGCCAACCTCAAAGGCTCGCTTGTAGCCTTGGTGGTGGGTATGTTCCTCGTGGCCGCTGTGCTTTACGGCGTTGTGCCGGGCATTGTCAAGGTGGGCGGCTGGTTTGAATGGTTCTTCACCAACGACCTCGGCATGCCGTTCAACGTGGGCATGATTATCTACATCCTCGTGCTTATCGCCGTGGTGCTTACAGCCATTTGGAGTACTACGACGGCTAACCACACTCGCACAAAACTTTTCTACCTGCTCTCCGTAGCCTTGCTCGGCATTCCGTTTATGGGCCACGGCATGGTGGCCGGCGTGCTTGGCATTGTGCTGCTCGTGGCTCTCTACGTGGTGCTTGGCATTAAGGGAAAGGACGGCAACTTCATCGTGCGCAAGCGTTTCATGAACACGTCGCTGCTCTGTATGCTGATGCTGATGATCGGCTACTCGTCGTACGCCGTCATCGTGGTGCGCTCTACGCAAAATCCTCCCATGGACCAAAACTCCCCCGAGGACATATTTACGCTCGGCTCCTACATGAGCCGCGACCAGTACGGCTCAACGCCGTTGCTCAAGGGCGAGGCTTTCTGCTCGCAGAGCCAGGCTTTCCAGGCCGGTGCTTTCCAATACGAGAAAAAGGACCGCACGCAGCGCGTGGAAAAGGCTGACCCGTCGGAACCCGACCAATACGAGAACATCGAGGAGACCTCGGGCGTGAAATACCCCTCGGGCCTCACCATGCTCTTCCCGCGCATTTACAGTTCGGCGCACGCCAACGCCTACCAGGAGTGGTTGGGCGACGTGACGATGAACGACGTGACTTTCTCCGACAAGGACGGCAACACGTTCCCCGGACAGATGCCCTCGCAAATCGACAACCTGCGCTTCTTCCTGTCGTATCAGGTCAACTTCATGTACTGGCGCTACTTCATGTGGAACTTTGCCGGCCGACAGAACGACATTCAGGGCAACGGCGAACTGGAACACGGCAACTGGATAACGGGCATTCCCTTCATCGACAACGCTCTCTACGGCGACCAAAGCCTTCTGCCCAAGTCGCTCAAAGAGAACAAGGGTCACAACGTGTTCTTCTGCCTCCCCCTCATCCTTGGCCTTATCGGCATGTTCTGGCAAGCCTACCGCAAGGAAAAAGGCATCCGCCAGTTCTGGGTGGTGTTTTTCCTGTTCTTCATGACGGGTCTGGCCATCGTGCTTTACCTCAACCAAACTCCCAACCAGCCGCGTGAGCGCGACTATGCCTACGCCGGTTCGTTCTATGCCTACGCCATCTGGATCGGCCTGGGCGTTGCCGCATTGGCAAGCTGGCTCGGCAAGCTGATGAAGAACAACCACAAGCTGGCTGCCGCCGTGGCTTCGGTCATTGGCATCATCGTGCCGCTGCAAATGGTGAGCCAGACGTGGGACGACCACGACCGCTCTAACCGCTTCACCTGCCGCGACTTCGGCGAGAACTACCTCAACACGCTTCCCGACGACAACTGCCCCATCATCTTCACCAACGGCGACAACGACACGTTCCCCCTTTGGTACAACCAAGAGGTGGAGGGCAACCGCACCGATGCGCGCGTCTGCAACCTCAGCTACTTGCAGACCGACTGGTACACCGACCAAATGCGCCGTCCGGCCTACGACTCCAAGTCGCTGCCCATCACGTGGAGCCGCTACTTCTACGTAGACAACGGAAAGCACACCTACTATCCCATAAAGCCCGAGGGCAAAGAGGAACTCAACCAGCTCAAAAAGCAGAATCCCAACGTCGACCCCTACGAACTCTCCTACATTCTCGACCACTACGTGAAGAAGGCTGAGGGCGGCTACTTCCCCACCGACTCCGTCGTGGTGTCGGTCGACAAGAAAGCGGTCATTGAGAGCGGCATGCTGCTCCCCAACGGCAAGGACTCCATCCCCGACAAGATGATCATCTCGCTCAAAAGCATCAACGAGAAGCAGGGCGGCCTCTACCGTCAGGACGTGATGATCTACGAGATGCTGGCCCGTTCCAACTGGAAGCGGCCCATGTACATGAGCGTGACGCTCGGCATGGACAACTACGCAGGCCTGCAAAACTACCTCGTTCTCGAGGGTCTCGCCTACCGCATCACGCCGTTCAACTTCGGACAGATGGGCGTAATCGACTCGAAGCTCATGTACAAGAACATGATGACGCGCTTCAAGTACGGCAACGTGGCTCACAAGGGCTTCTACCTCGACGAGACCACCGGACGCATGTGCGAAACGCACCGTCGAATGTTCATGATGCTCGCCCACAGCCTCATTCAGGAGGGCGACAAGGCGAAAGCCCTGAAAGTGCTTGAGAAGTGCAAGGCCGTTCTTCCCGAATACACCGTGCCTTACGACGACGACGATTCGCAGCTCGCCTCGCTCTGGCTCGCAGCCGGCAACAAAAAGGAGGCAGCCCGCGTGGCCAAGAGCGTACTCGACTACAACATCGCCTACCTCAACTACATCAACTCGCTCGGCACCGAACGCGTAAACACTTACACCAAGACGTGTTACTACCTCGCGTCGAGTACCCTCGAGGCTGTCCAGGCTCTCGGCCAAGCCGACCCGAAGGCATACAATGCCATGCAGCCCAAGCTCAACAACCTCTCGAAGACCAACGAGGCCTACATGCAAGGCATGCAAATCTACTTTCAGCAGATGAGCGGCCACCAGTAACCGACCTCACGCGCGGGCTGTACAAGCCCGTATGCACATATCCACAAAAATCCCGGGGCGAAATCTGCGCCTCGGGATTTTTCATACGTGCCAGTCTGTGGTTTCGGATGCAAAATAAGACCGATTTCGATGCATTCCATCTCAATTATTTGTCGGATTTGATCACTTTTCGGGCGGATTATTTGTCGGATTTGAGCATATTTTCCCACCTTTGTCTTTGATATTCAATAGATTAAGCGGATGCAGAATTACATCAAGAGAAATATTGACCATTTGCTGCTTGAATGGAAGGACAATCCCCTGCGCAAGCCGTTGCTCATAAGGGGTGCACGACAGGTGGGCAAATCCTCGGCCATTAGGCACTTTGGCAAGGAGTTCAAATACTTTGCGGAGGTAAACTTCGAACGTCAGAAAGCCATCAAGTGGTTTTTCAGCGGCGACATCGACGTGCGCCTCATCGCCCAAAAGATTGCCAAGTACATTCAGGTGCCTATTCGGGAGGGAGAGACGCTGCTCTTCTTCGACGAGATACAAGAATGCCCCGAGGCCATCATGGCACTACGGTTTTTCAAGGAAGACTATCCCGAACTGCACGTTGTGGCAGCCGGCTCGCTCTTGGAGTTTACGCTTCAGGAACTCCCCACCTTTGGCGTAGGCCGCATCCACTCCTTATTTATGTACCCGTTGACGTTCGACGAATTCTTGTACGCCAACGGCGAAGAGGGGCTGCTCGAAATGCGCCAACAAGCCGATGCCAAGCACCCCTTAGAGAAAGCCTTTCACGACAAACTGACGGAATACTTCCGCATCTACCTGCTGGTGGGCGGAATGCCCGAAGCCGTACGCGTATGGGTGGCCACCAAAGACTTCGTGAACTGCCACCAGGTGCACGCCGACACCGTGCTGGCCTACGAGGACGATTTCAGCAAGTACAAAAAGCGCGTCAACCCCGACCTCCTACGCCTGACAATGCGCGGCATCTGCCATCAAGCTGGCGAAAGACTCACTTTCAAGCAAATCTCAGCCGACCACCGTAGCGCACAAATCAGGGAGGCTATCCGCCTGCTCTCGCTTGCCGGACTTGTCACGCCCGTCGTAGCCACAGCCGGCAACGGCGTGCCGCTCGATGCCGAGGCAGACGAGGCGAGAATGAAAGCTCTGTTCCTCGACCCCGGGTTGCTCCTGTCTGTACTGCAGCTCGAGAGCAGCACGTCGCAGGAAATCATTGAGCAAATCCTCACGGCATCGCCACAAGAACTTGTAAACAAAGGCGGGCTTGTAGAAATGGTAGCAGGACTTGAAATAATGCGCAATAAGCCTTGCGTTCAGCGTCAGAAGATGTTCTTTTGGGAAAAGAAAGGAAACAGCGTAGCCGAGGTTGACTACCTCGGCATTCACAACCTGAAAGTGATACCCGTAGAAGTAAAATCAGGCACGCAGGGCGGCATGAAAAGCCTTTGGATGTTCATGCGCGAGAAGCATCTTACGGAAGCCGTGCGCTGCTCGCTCGAAAATTTCGGCGAAATCAGCTATACCGACCCCGAGGACGGCATGATCCAGAGGCACGTACGCATCATTCCCCTTTATGCGATCAGCCAAATAGGGCTTTGACGGAGAGCTTAAAGGCTTTCAATGGCAAATTATTCCCCTCAAGCTTTACCATCCCAAAATTAAGTCACAATTTCGCCCCGTAACTCTTAACATTCTTCACGCTTGTGATTATAGAACAACCTGCCTGGTTTTTGCGGTGGCTTTATCCGCGCGCGCTGTGGCGCATGGACAAGCACGAGCGCGCCGTGTACCTCACCTTCGACGACGGCCCCATCCCCGAGGTCACGCCGTGGGTGCTCGACGTGCTGGACCACTACGGCATAAAAGCCACTTTCTTCATGGTGGGCGACAACATACGCAAGCACCCCCGCGAGTTCGAGATGGTGAAGGCGCGGGGACACCGACTGGGCAACCACACGTTCAACCACATCGGGGGGATGCTCCACGGCATCAACTCGTACGTGCGCAACGTGGACAAGGCCAACGAATACCTCCACACCGACCTTTTCCGTCCGCCCCACGGGTGGATGAAGTGGGAGCAGTACCTCATCGTGATGCTCCGCTACAAGGTGGTGATGTGGGACCTGGTCACGCGCGACTACTCCACGCGGCTAAACGGGCGCGACGTGCTGCTCAACGTGCGCCGCTACGCCCGCAACGGCAGCATCATCACCTTCCACGACTCGCTCAAGAGCCAGGACAAACTGCTCTACGCGCTGCCCCGGGCCATTGAGTGGCTGCTCTCGCAGGGATACGAGTTTAAGGTGTTCCCCGAGATGAAGAAGCACACGCCTTGAAATAGCCCACGACATACGGGCTGGGCAGCGTCCGCCGTACGGGCTACGTGCGTCGGGCATACGAGCGACACACGCCAAACGTACGCCTCACACGCGTCACCCATACGGCGTACGGCAAAAAGCCGGGGCTAAGAGGCGGCGTACGCCGTACGAAAACCATACAACACACTTACGCAAAACTCCCCTGCAAAGCGTCGGAAGCCTTGCAGGGGAGTTTTTAGGTCGGCTAGGCAGCTCGGTGCCGCCAATTCCTTAGAGCGGGAACGACATACCCATAGAGAAGTTGCTGTTGGCGCGGTTGAGGGGGATGAAGTCCTTGCTACGCTTGCCCATGAAGCGGTCAGTACCCATAAAGATATTGAAGTGGCGAGCATGGAGGCTCACTACGAGACCGCCCGTCACGCCGCTGCTGGTGAAGCCCATGCTGAGCGACGCGTCGAACCACTTCACGGGGGCTACGTTGGCCGAGAACACACCGCTGTGGTAGGAGTACTTGCCGGCCAGACGGCTAGAATAGAGGAAACCGAAACGCAGTTTGCGGTACTGCGGCAGGGTGTACTCAGCACCGAGGTTAATAGTGGCTGCAAGCGCCCTCGCCTCCTTGTCCTTGCCGTCAGAGTAAACGGCGAACATATCTTCGAGGTCGTCGCCAATCTTCTCAAACTGGTCGTCGATGGTATTTCCTTCCTTGTTGGCATCGTTGGCCACGTAGACGTTCTCAAAGCCGTCGAACTCCCAACTTCCGGCCGACGAGGCCATGTTCATGTTGTTCCAGGAGATAAAGCCGAGGTCGGTGATAGAGGCCGAGAGAGTGAGGTCGGGGATTACCTTGTACGTAGCACCGAGGTCGAACGCCATACCAAAGCCCGAGAGACCCGCCTTGATGTCTTCAACGTCGTCGACGCGGGGACGTCCTGTTTCGGGGTCTTCCTTGCCCTCCTCGTAGGTGAGGCCGGCACCCATCAGTGCGGCGCGCGCCTCAATGTCGCCGTTGATCTTCCAGCAATCGTCGCTCAGATGCAGCCGAAGGTTCTTCGCGTCGAGGTCGGCATAGGCCAGGCCAAAGAGGAACTTGACCTTTGCGCCAACGCGCAGCTTGTCGGTGATGTCGTGGCTGTGGCCCAAGCCGAGTTCAAGGTAGTTTTCCGTGCGTACGCCGAGGTTTGAAATGTCGTAATCAGACTTTGCGCCAGTCGACTTCATGAATTCGAAGAGCGACTTGGGCACTGCCACGTTGGTGTTGGACCTGAGGTTCATTTCCACCACGTTCATGCCGCCGAAAGCCTTGAATCCCACGCCGAAGAGCTGGTATTTCAGGTTGACGCTCAGGCGGTTGTTCTTTTTAAGCCCGTCGAGGAACTCGTCGGCGCTCACGCTGGGGTGCATAAAGGTGGTCAGCGTGTTGCCGCCGTTCTCGCCGTAGCCTTGCCAGCCGGGCTGCATTTTGTAAACGAAGTTTTTCAGGCCTACGTTGCCCGTAGTACCCACGTTGATGTTGCCCAGGATGAGCGGCATGGCCACGTACGCCGTGTCGAGCAGGGCGGGGTTCATCTCGTGGTTGTAAACAGACGACTCCATGAAGTAGCTCGTGCGCAACTCTTGTGCCGATGCGGGCAGGGCGAGCATAGCGGCAAGGGGGAGAATATGATGAAGTTTCATATCAGGAATTCTTAGGTTGGTGAGTGTTTATGAAAAGGTATATTCCGTATGCGTTGTGCGTAGGCCGGAGGTTAGTTGAAGTCGGCCGTTACGCCGCCCTTGAGGCGCAGGCGCACGTCGGTGAGCTTGAGGTACTGGTCAGACACGAGCCGCTTGTTCTCGATGCTGCTTGCAGCGTGGATGTTGAATTTGAACTTGTCAACCTTTGAAAGTGCCTTCTCGTCGGTCAGGGTGGCGTTGATCTCGATGTTTGTCTCGGTGGTCTTCCATACGCCGTTCTCCTTTTCGTCCGGGCCAGCCTTGATGAGAATCTTGTCGAACGTGATTTCCTTAATCACCTTGCCGTCTACGCCGTAAGCCTCCACAGTGCCTTCAAGGTCGAGGGGGATGGCGTTCTTGGCCACGGCGTTGACGCGCAGGCCCTTGGCACTGAGGTCTTTAAGGTCGCTGTTCATTGAGTCGGTGCTGTCGTTGTAAACCACAACCAGCTCCTTGCCGATGATAAACGGCACGTACACGTTGTAAGTGGCGTTGGTCTTGTACGTACGTCCCAGTTCAATGGTGTAAGTCTTGTCCTGCACTGAAACCTGTCCGTTCTTGAGGTTCACTTCAATCTCGTCGGGAACTTTTTCGAGCAGCGTGCTGAGGTTGTCCACCTGCTTTTTGGCGTAAGTGGCGGGCAAGCCGGCGGGGTCGTAGGGTTCGCCGCTCTGGTAGAAGTAGAGCGTGTTGTACTGATTGGCCTCCATTGTCGAGGTAGGCGCAATCGTCACCGTCTTGTTGAGTGAAGCGTTGCGGTCGAACTTAGAGATGAGCGTTGCGCCCACGTTCACGCCCACAGGCACGGAGCTAAGGTCGGCGTCGAAGCGCAAGGTCGGGTTTGTTACGTCGATACGCACGCTTTCGTCGGTGAGGTAGTCGGGGAGCGAGCCGCGCACGTCGATGGGGTCGATGGCAGGATCGATTTCCGGGTCGAACTTGCCCGTAAACTGCTTAATGGTCACGTTGTTCGGACTCATGTTGAGGTCCAGTTCTACGGAAGCCTCTTGATTCTGGCTCATAGAAAACTGGCTGCCCTTGGTGTTTTTGAACGTTACCTTGCCCGACATCGTAATCTTCGCCTCGGCTTCGGTCAGTTCGATTACACCGTTTTTCTTCTCGCTGGCACTGGGATATTTCGGCGCGCGGTCCAGGTTAATCTTGCTCATCTTCAAGTGGCAAAGCTCAGGATTGGTGGACACGTAGTTGATTTCGCCAGCGTGAACGAGTTTGTTTCCGTTGAGAGTCCATCCGGCAGACATCTCCTTCACTTCGAGGAAAGCGGGAATCGTGATGGTGACGTTTTCAAGCTTTGTAATGCCGAGCGGAAGGTCGGCGGGAGTGTTTTTCTTGTACAGGTTGAGGCTTACGTCAATGTCCTGCACGTCGAGATTGTTGATGTAAGCAACATCGTTGATGTCTTCAATGGTAAAGTCCACGGAACTGTTACCGCTGGCCTCACCTACAAGCTTAAGGTCAGCCGCCACAGGCACAGGGTCTCCGTCGTTAACGGGCACACCCGCAGCGACAACCTGCTCGCGTACGCTGTTGTAGTTGAGTACAGGGAAGTCCATGTCGAGGTGCGAGTCGTTAATCTTCGTAGAGACCTTGTCCACAGAGATGTCGATGTCGGTGTTGCCCTTCTCCACGAGGTAGAACAGTCCCTCGCGGTTGTTGTCGATTTTCACGTCGTCATCTTCCTTGATGTCGAGTATGTCTTTCAGGAGAATATCCTCGGTGCTGCCAAACTTGACGGCAAGACCGTCGCTGCCAAGCCCCATGGTGAGGTCAACTTTGTCGAGGTCGTAGCTGTCGTCTTGGCAACTGTTAAGCGCAAGGCACAAATTCGCACAGATTGCGCTAGCGATGCATAAGCGGCTAAATAATGGCTGTGTCATGACGTTGTAAGATTAAGTGAATTATTCAGGTAAAGTTATTAACAGGGTTGTTGTTACAAATGTACATTTTCTTGTTCTATCCGCCACTTAAAAAGTGAATATTTATGTACTTCTTTTCATTTCCGTAATAATGGGAAACGAAAGCGACAGGCATCCGGAATCGCAATTCCAAATGCCTGTCGCTAATTTTCTGTGAGAATATTCGCTCGCAATGAGCATTGTCAGCCGCACCCGGCTTTGCCCTTTGACGTTACTTGTTCAGTTTCCACGTAGCGCCGTCCTTGGTGTCCTTCACCTCGAAGCCGAAGGCTGCAAGGTCGTCGCGGATTTTGTCGCTCGTAGCCCAGTCCTTGGCAGCCTTGGCCTTGGCACGAAGTTCGAGCAGCAGGTCGATGGCGTGGCCGTAGGCCTCTTCACGCCCTGCGTTGCCGCCTTCGATCTCGCTCTTCAAGCCGAGAATATCAAAGGCGAACGTGCGCACCACTTGCTTCAAAGCCTCGAGACCCTCGGGGGTAATTGTTTGCTGCTTGTCGGCAAGCTGGTTGATGACGCGGCAAGCGTCGAACAAGTGGCTGATGACAATGGGCGAGTTGAAGTCGTCGTTCATAGCCTCGTAGCATTTTTCGGCCAAGCCGTCGGCGTATTCCTTAGTAAGCGTGCCGTTTTCGGCTGCCTCGATGCGGTCGAGCTGCGCCACGGCATCCATCAGGCGGTCGAAGCCTTTCTTCGAGGCTTGCAGCGCATCGTTGGAGAAGTCCACCGTGCTGCGGTAGTGCGCTTGCAGGATGAAGAAGCGGATGGTCATGGGCGAATAGGGCTGCACGAGGAGCGGATGCGAACCCGTGAAGAACTGGCTGAGCGTAATGAAGTTGTTGTAGCTCTTTCCCATCTTCTTGCCGGCGATGGTAATCATGTTGTTGTGCATCCAGTACTTCACCATTTGGTCGCCCTGCGAAGCCACGGCCTGCGCAATCTCGCACTCGTGGTGGGGGAACACGAGGTCCATGCCGCCGCCATGAATGTCGAAGTGCGAACCGAGGTATTTGCGCCCCATCGCCGTGCACTCGCAGTGCCAGCCGGGGAAGCCCTCGCTCCAAGGCGACGGCCAGCGCATGATGTGTTCGGGCTGCGCCTTCTTCCAAAGAGCGAAGTCCACCTGGTGGCGTTTTTCGCCCACGCCGTCGAGTTCGCGGCTTGCGTCGTGCACGTCTTCAAGGTTACGCCCGGAAAGAATGCCGTAGCGGTGTTTCTCGTTGTACTTCACCACGTCGAAGTAGACAGAGCCGTTCGACTCGTAGGCAAAGCCGTTGTCGAGAATTTGCTGCACCAGCTGCTCCTGCTCGATGATATGCCCCGTGGCGTGCGGTTCGATGCTTGGCGGCAACACGTTGAGCTGCGCCATTGCGGCGTTGAAACGGTTGGTGTAGTACTGCGCCACTTCCATTGGCTCGAGCTGTTCGAGGCGGGCTTTCTTGGCAATCTTGTCCTCGCCCTCGTCGGCATCGTGTTCGAGGTGGCCCACATCGGTGATGTTGCGCACGTAGCGCACCTTGTAACCCACGTGGGTGAGGTAGCGGAACACAAGGTCGAACGTGATGGCGGGACGTGCGTGTCCCAGATGAGCGTCGCCGTAGACCGTCGGGCCGCAGACGTACATGCCCACGTGGCCTTCGTGGATAGGTTTGAAGAGTTCCTTCTGGCGGCTCAGCGTATTATAGAGAAATATTGCTTGTTCCATATCTTAAATCCGTTTTTCGGTTTTCTTGAATGCAAAGTTAAGGAAAATCAGTCAGCCCCATTCTTCCTGCCCGTGCGCTTGCGCACCTCAACCACGATGGCGAGAGCAAAGCAAACGAAGATGAGGGCAAGAGCCACGTAGGCCACAATGTTGGTCTGCGTAATGCTCTTGGGCTTGAACGACATATCCACCTTGTGCTGTCCGGCCGGCACTTTGAGGGCGCGGAGCACGTAGTTGACACGTCCGAGTTCGGCGGGCTTTCCGTCAATTGTCACCGTCCAACCGGGATAGTAGATTTCAGAGAACACCACAACGCCGCCCTTGGCCGAGGTTACGTCGTACTGCAATTGGTTGGGGGCGTAAGCGGTGAGCGTCACCTTGCCCGAATCGAGCGGCGAACCGTCGAGCTGCGTCTTGAAGCGTTGGTCGGCCACAGCCTTGTGCTTGGTGTCAAGCCCCGTGAGAGCCGCCATTTCGGCATCGGCGTTATTGACGAACGCAAGGTTCTGCACAAACCAGGCATTGCCGTTGGCGTAGGGGTTCTGAACCACCTGATTAGCCTCCTTGCCAAAGAGGAAGTACTTGGTGTTGAGCATATTCAGCACCGGAGTGATGCTGTCGCCGTTTACGCGGCTAAGGTCGCCCTCGGCAGCGTTTGCCGCATTGGCAAAGGCGGGAATTTCGCTCGAGAGCTGGCGGTCGATGAGGTCCTGATAGCGGTGGAGCTTGGCCGCGTGATAGCCGCCAATGCTGTGGTGATAGTAGGACGTGGCGTTGGACGTTTCGTTGAACGGATTACCGCCAGAGAGGTTTGCCACGCGGTAGTAGCTCTTGTCCTGCAACACCACATTGTCGGCAGCCGTGGGAGCAAACGCCTCCTGCATTTGGCTTTCTTCGGTGAAGCTGTCGTTGTTGAGGTAACGCTTGTCAATCTGCCACAGGTCCACAAGGCAAATCACCGCAAGAAGCGTGCAGCAGAGCCAGCCGCGGAGCTTGCCGGCCGCATACGCCCAAAGAACGAGGATGCCCAGCACGATGATAAAGGCGGAGCGCAGAGCGTCGCCCGAGAGTATGGCATGGTGCATCGAGGTGATGGCGTGCATGTACGTGCCAACGAGTTCAGCAGGGAAGCCCGCCTTTTGCATCATGGAGAACGTTTCCATGTCTGCCTGCGAAATGCAGTTGCCGGCTGCGCTGGGTGCTACGGCAAAAAGCAGACACAAACCGAGCGTAAAGACCGTGGCTACGGGAAGTCCCACCTTTTTGCGGAGAGGGGCAGACTTCCACGATTGCAGTTGGAAGAGTTCGGGGCGGCGCGTTATCTCGTACACGCACAGCACCGCGAGGAGCGGCATAGTAAACTCAGCTATTACGAGTGCCGAACTAACCGTGCGGAACTTGGAATAGAGCGGCATATGGTCGATGATGAAGTTAGTTACCTCGGGGATGTTCTTGCCCCACGCAAAGATGAGGCTCAGCACTGTGGCGGCAAGCAGCCCCCACTTGACAGGCCCTTTCACGTAGAACAGACCGAGAATAAAGAGGAAGCACACAAATGCGCCTATATACACAGGCCCGACCGTAAAGGGCTGGTCGCCCCAATACTGGCTCAGGCCCGGCAACTGCGCCTGAATGTTGGCTTGCTGGAAAGCCTGCTGCGTTTGGCCGGCCGACTGATAGAAATCGTCGTAGCCCTCCATGTCCTCCACACCTTCACGGTCAAGCATTGAAGCCGAACCGCCGCCTTTGTAGTCGGGGATGAGCAGCGTGAGCGTTTCGTCGACGCCGTAGCTCCACATGGTGATGTAATCGCGGTCGAGTCCGTTGGTGGCTTGCTGCGCCTGTGCGCCGGCCGACTTTTCAGGGGTGAGTTCAGCCCTGCCGCGCATCGACTCGTTGGCGTATTGGTAAGTATGGTAAAGGTTGGGCAGGTTGGCCGCCACGCCAAGCAGGCCAGCTACTATCAGTACGCCCGTGGCCTTCGCCCATTTCAGGAACGTACGCTTGCACAACGCGTCCACGAAGTAAGCCACCACGAGGAAGAGCATCACGAAGAGGAAGTAGTACGTCATTTGCATGTGGTTGCTCACCACTTGGAATGCCGTGAAAAGAGCCGTTACCACGCAGCCCCAAAGGTATTTTCCGCGATAGCACAGCACAAGACCGCCAATGGTAGGCGGAATGAAAGCCAAAGTCATCACCTTCCAGATGTGTCCGGCGGCAATGATAATGAGGAAATAAGACGAGAACGCCCACAACACCGAACCGAGCGCAGCCAAATAAGGCTTGAAGTTGAACGCGCGGAGCATTACGTAGAAGCCCAGCAAGTAGAGGAAAAGATAGCTTACGGCCGGAAACAACTTGCCCGTACCAAGCCCGTAGATTTCGGAGAGGAGCGACACGGTGTCAGTGGCCGAATACGAAGGAGCCGTCTGATAGGTTGGCATACCGCTGAATATGGCGTTCGACCATCGGGTCACGTCGCCGTTGTGCTGTTCGCGGTATAGCTTCTGTTCCTGGCCTAAGCCCACAGAAGCCACGCTGTCGTGGCCGCCAAGCACAAGTCCCTCGCTCATTGGGGTGAGGAAGTAGGCCATGCTGACGAGCAAAAAAGCCAATATGACCACTACGTCGGGTAAGGCTTTCTTGAAAGAGAACTTTCCCCCAAGGGAGGGAGAATTTTGGTTTAAGTCCATAACTGGTACGTATTGTGTTTGATTATATGCGTTGTTATTCCCCCCAACTCTGCCGGTCGAGGTTGCGGTAGCTGATGGCCTCCTTAATATGTGCGGCGTTGATGTCGGGCGAACCGGCAAGGTCGGCAATGGTTCGCGCCACTTTGAGGATACGGTCGTAAGCGCGGGCGGAAAGGTCGAGCCGCTTCATGGCTTTGGAGAGCGACAGAGCCGCGTCCTCGTCGAGGCGGGCGTATTCTTCGAGTTGGGCGCGCGACATTTGGGCGTTGCAATGCACAGACTTCACGTCCTTATAACGCTCGGTCTGGATGGCGCGGGCTTGGATAACCCGCTCTCGAATCTGTGCGCTGCTCTCGCCCTGAGGGGCGGAGGAGAGTTCCTCTACACGTACTGGGGCAACCTCTATCTGGATGTCGAAACGGTCGAGCAAGGGACCGGATATCTTGCTCTTGTAACGCTGCACTTGCACAGGCGTACAGGAACACTTGTGCGTAGGGTCGTTGTAGTAGCCGCAAGGACAGGGGTTCATCGAAGCCACGAGCATGAAAGAGCAAGGGAGTGTAGAAGAATACTTGGCGCGCGAAATAGTGATTTCGCGGTCTTCGAGCGGCTGGCGGAGCGTTTCGAGGGCCGTCCGCGAGAACTCAGGAAGTTCGTCGAGGAACAGCACGCCATTGTGCGCCAGACTGATTTCGCCGGGCTTGTAATTTGTGCCGCCACCAATGAGCGCCACGTCGGAAATGGTGTGATGAGGCGCACGGAAAGGACGTTGGGCTATGAGCGACGTCTGCGTGCCGAGCTTTCCCGCCACAGAGTAGATTTGCGTGGTTTCGAGGCTTTCGGCAAGCGTCAGTTGGGGCAGAATAGAAGGCATGCGCTTGGCCATCATGCTTTTGCCGCAGCCGGGCGCACCGATAAGAATGATATTGTGTCCGCCGGCAGCCGCCACTTCGAAGGCGCGCTTCACGGCCTCCTGCCCCTTCACGTCGATAAAATCGTTGCTGCACTGCGCTTGGGCGGCGTAGAACTCCTCACGCGTGTTGACCACGGTCGGTTCGAGTTGGCTCTTCCCTTCGAGGAAAAGCACCACCTCGGTAAGCGTCTCCACGCCGTACACTTTCAGTTTGTTCACCACCGCCGCCTCGCGCTCGTTCTCCTTGGGGACGAAGAGGGCTTCAAAGCCCTGCTCGCGCGCCTTGATAGCAATGGAGAGTGCGCCCTTGACTGGGCGCACAGAGCCGTCAAGTCCCAGTTCGCCCACAAACACGTACTTGTCGAGGTTGTTAGCCGGGATGCGTTTGAGCGAAGCGAGCATACCGATGGCCAAAGGCAGGTCGTAGCCGCTGCCCTCCTTGCGCACGTCGGCCGGAGCGAAGTTGATGGTGTACTTCTCGCGCAAAGGGAGCGAGAAACCGCTGTTCTGCAACGCCCCTTCTACGCGGAGCTTGCTCTCGCGAACGGCGTTATCGGGCAGACCGACCATAAAGAATATCGTCTTGTCCTCCTGTGAGTGCAGTTCGTTGGCGTTGACTTCGAGGAACACGGGCATGGCGGCCATGCCGTTGACGGCGGAAGTGTGTATGGTTGTTAGCAAAACGGTATGTTGAGAATGCGTCCGATACGAGAACGGGGGGACTCGCAGGAACAAAGTTACTCTATGCCTGTGCCGTGGGGCTGCAAGCATAGAGTAGGGGATTTACTTTAGAATTTGGCTTTGTCGAGGTCGGTGACATCGCGCTGGAGAATGCGCCCTTGCGCATCGACAAGCATGAGCGAAGGCACGTAGTGAAGACCGAGCTGCTTGACAAGCGGCGACTCAAAGGCCTTGCGGTCGCACACCACGGGGTAGCTGATGGTGTCGTTTTTCAGGTTGGAACGCAACACTTCCTTGTCCACGTCGAGCGACACGACAATGCACTGCCACTTGCCGCCCTTGTCACGGAGCTTGCTCTGCAAAGCCCGCATAAAGGGACGACTGTCGTTCTGCCACGTCCCGACACAGGCTATCACAAGGTTCTTACCCTTGTAGTCGGTGCTTTTAATCGTCTTGCCGTCGAGCGTTTCGGCCGTAAACGCCGGCATTTGCTCGCCAGCTCCGTTCTCAAAGATAGGACGAAAGAAATTGTCGATGTAAGTCACGGCACGCTCCTTGGGCTGCGCCTTTTTCAATGCGTCGAGAAGTTGGAGAGCCGTTGGGGCATCGGGGTTTTCTTTCAGCGCGAAGTATTTCTTGAACACCGCCACAGCCGCCAAAGTTTGCACGTTCTCCTTGACAAACTGCGCCGCCGCAAGCCGCTGTACGGAGGGAGCGTCGTTGGTGTGCTTGATGCGGAAGTCGGAGAGCAATTCGTTCTGCCCCGTGCCGCTCACCTCGGCTTCGCCAATCTTCGCCGCGTCGCCCTTCATTTTGATGGTATGGCCCGGCTCGGCTATGAGGTAGGTCTGCGTATAGTTGGGGTAGAGCAACGTGAGGATTGCCGGCTCGCTAAGCTTACGTTCGTAGGTAAACTTGCCGTCGGAGATGTGTACCGTGTCGATGCCCTCAAAAGCCCCGTCGTCGTTGTAAACGTAGAAGTCGGCTTCTGAGATGTTGTTGAGCGTTCCCTCAATGCGTACGCGATCCTTTCCAGGACCGCAAGCCGTCAGCACAACGGCACAGAGCAACGTCACGAGAGAGAGAAGTTTGTTCATCGGCTGCACAAGTTTTGGGTTGGTAGTTCTTTGTACCCCAAACGGGTTGACACGCATTTTGACTGCGCCAACCCGTTCGGTATAGTTTGTTCGTCGCCGTTTCGTACAGGGGCGAAACGCATTTATTTCACGAGCGACTGGAATGCCGTATCGTTGAAGAGATTGATAAATTCAAGGTCGTTTGCGGCTCGCGTCTTGAGCGTGCTGTCTTTGGCAATGGCCTCTTTGAGATTCTTCACCGCATCGTTGTCGTTGTTGGTACGGGCGGCCACGATGGCTTTGAGGTAACTCGTCATGCCGTCAGGACTTGCCACGTTGCTGAGCGTCTTCTGTGCGCTTGCGTAGTCGTGGTTGAGAAGCTGCGCCAAGGCGGCGGAATTGCTGTTGATGCCCTTGAAGCACGAAGCTGCCTGCTGGTAGTTGCCGGCTGCCACTTGCAGGTTGCCCAGCACTTCGTTGTAGTTGGGCGATGCGGTAGCCTTCATCAGGTAGTCCTTGGCCTCGGCCGTTTTGCCTTCGCTCAACGCCACAAGAGCCTTGTTGGCGTTGACCTCCGAAGCGTCGCTCTTCTTTGCGGCGGCTTTGTCGAGCCACGACTTAGCCTCGGTCACGTTGCCGTCCTTGTAGGCAAGCGTAGCGAGGTTGTTGTAGGCGCGGTAGTCGTCGGGATTCTGCTTGACGGTTGTACTGTATATATCCTTCTGCTTCTGCTCGTCTTCGGTGAGGGTGGCGGCGTAGAGGAGTTCCTCCACAGAGAGTTTTGTGGCATCGTCCTTGTACTGCTGTTCAATTTCGTCGTCGCTGCGGCCAATGAGGTTGTAGTTGACCGTGAGACGGGCGCGGCGCAATTCGGGCAACACCTCGTCGGCCAGTTCCTTATAGCCGGCGGAGAGGTTGCGAATTTGCTTTTCGCGCTCTTCGGGGTCTTGGTACATGGAAAGCACGCGGAGGATGATGTCCTTGTCCTGAATGTTGGACTGGCTCACAAGCTCCTGAAAGCCTTCCCAGTCCTCAGCCGTATACTTGGAGTCAACGTCCACGTCGAGTTTGTTGCTCTTGAGCTGCTTGTCCACGTAGCTCTTGGACGATTTCTCGCGGTCCTTGGCAAGAGCCGTGTTCAACTTCATACCGCCTTCGGGCGAAGCGTACGCCGACACTTCTACGTTTTCGAGCATATAACCCTTTTGGTCTGCCTTGATGAGGCGGAGCGTATTGACGAAGTCCTGCACAGAGGTGCTCTTCAACTCGCTGTTGCGGATGTTTGCCTGATTGATGAGATACTTAATCTGCGCCTGTTTCGTCTGCTTGATGGCGTACTGGTACTTATCGGGAGCAATCTGCGCCTCGGTGGAGGCGGCTGTGTTCTGGATAAGCGTGGACGTGGCGATGATGCCGTTGTCTACTTTCACGTCGGGAATTTGTACCGTTTTCTTACCCACCTTCGCGTCGAACACAAGGTAGAGGTCGCTCTTTTGCATGGCCGGCACATAGGTAAACGTATTGCGGAGCGTGTAGTTGCCGCCCAAGCGGTAGCTAATCTCCTGATCGTTGCCCTGCACTTTCTCGCCCTGGAACGTGGCGGGCTGTCCGTTGGTAGACTGTTGCCCGTAGCGCAATACAGGAAGCACTGTCACCACAGCGTTCTTCTTCATGTACTTTTCGGGGAAACGCCCGTTGATGGTTACGGCAACCTGTCCGCCGTTTGTTTCCATCGGCGTGGGATTTACAGAAAAGTTATCGGCTGTCAATTCGCCCAACTTGCCGCAAGCGGTCAATGCCAATGTGCCGGCAAGCAAAAGCGATACGTAAAGTGGTCTCTGCATGCTTCTTATTGTGTTATGCGTATGTTTTGAATAGGTGTTTTTCGTGCAACGCTCTGAAAAAGACGTATGATGTGCGTTGCTGCATGGGGCAAAGGTAAACAAAAACGGGTAATCGCTCTTTACAATAAAACTTAAATCTCCTTGCGCGAAAGGCTTGTATCAGCATGCGCCTAAGTCCTTTTGCAGGATGCTTTCGTACACCGTTATCACGTTGCGCACATCGAAGAGCGTTTCGGCTTTGTGGCGGCTGTTGACGGACATTTGCCGCTTTTCGTCGGGCGACAGAGCCAAATAGCGCAGCATAGCCTCAGCCAGTGCGTCGGCGTTGCGCACGGGGACAATATAGCCGTTCTGTCCGTCGTCGACTGACTCGCGGCAACCCTGCACGTCGGTGGTGATGATGGGTTTGCCGCAGCCGCAAGCTTCCATCAGCGCCCGGTTGAAGCCTTCGCCGTACGAGGGCATGAGCATTACGATTCCCTTGCGGCGGTATACGCTCTGCATATCCTTGGTGAAGCCCAAATATTTTACGATTTCGTCCTTTTCGTCAGCCTGCAGACGCTCCGTCGGCACGCTGTTGGGGTAGGAGGGGTCGAGTGAGCCGAGGAGTTCAACACTCACGTGGGGATACTTCTCCTTAACAATACGTGCGGCTCGCGAGAGTTCGTCGTATCCCTTGTCCCAAAGGATGCGCCCCACGTAGAGGAACGTGGTATGGTCGGAGTCGTTGTCGGCAAACGTGAAGTGGTCTATGTTTATGCCCTCGCCGCCTTCAAGGAGGATTATTTTGTCCTCGGGACACATCTTGTTGCTGACGGCAAGCTGGCGGTTGTGCGCGTTCAACACAAAGAGGTGCTGCGTATGGCGCAAACCAAAACGGTAGAGCGAGCGAGCCATACGGCATTTCAGTCCGTTATTAATAAAGATGTACCCCAAGCCGGGCATCATGGCGGTAGACGGGCAGCCTACGCTGTGTGCAGCCATCGTGCTGTATATGTTGGGCTTGATGGTGTAGTTGAACACGTAGTCGGGCTTTTCACGTTTGAATATCGCCCGCATCTGCCGGTAGTATTTCCAGTCGCTCACGAGGTTGAACGACGTACGCTTCATGCGCACCGGTATATATCGCACGCCTTCGGGGATGCTCGTCTGCATCTGCTTGTCCCCCTTCTCGGGAGCCACAAGCACCACTTCATGCCCCTTTTGGGCGAAATGCTTCATCACCTCGCCGCGAAAGTTCACCAGTCCCCAGAGGGTATTGTCGCAAAATATCAGTTTCATGGTTCGTTGTTTATCATTTCCGCCCGAAGTCGGCAGGTATTTCCCCCCATCGTTCTGTTTCCCACTTGCGGAGGGGTATCTCTTTGTACGTGTTGGAATGCAGCCACTGCTCGGCGCGTTCCACAATCTTAAACAGTTCCTCAGTGCGGGCGGTATGGGCCAATTGTGTTTTGCAGCGTTTCTGCCTCACCCACGAAAGGGCGGTGCGGCTGTCGGAATAGATTGGCATCACTCGCCCTCGTTTTTTTAGGAGAGCCAGCGCATGCACCACGGCAAGGAACTCGCCGATGTTGTTCGTGCCGAAACAAGGACCGAAGTGGAATATCTCCTGCCCCGTGGCAAGGTATACCGCCCGGTACTCCATTTTCCCGGGATTGCCCGAACAGGCAGCATCCACGGCGAGCGCATCGGCCGGCACTTCGGGGGGCAGAGGCAGCACCGTGTCGTGGCGGTAACTGGGTGGGTTGACCGGATTGGCGGCGGAGTACTTGGGGGGCTTTACCGCGTTCTTGCCGCGTTCCCCCTCGTCCGTCTTTTTAGCCCCCCCGTAAGGCGGGGCGGACTGAAAAGCCTGTTGCGCTTCTGCCATGGAGGGGTATGACTTGTACACCGCCCCATCGGTGCCGTGCACCTGCGCCTTGCATTCGCCCCAACTGGTATAGATGCCGGGGGTCCTGCCTTTCCAGACTACGTAGTATTTCTGTTTTTGCTTTGACATAAGGGAGAGAGACAGCAACGCAACGGTTTGTTTACAGGAAGCGCTTCGTGAGGTATTTCACGGGATACCATACGGCAGAAAAGCCCACGGCCGTCACTGTGACAAGCACAAGCAGCACGTCGGTGGGGTGTATGCTCACGGGGTAAGCGTCAATGATGAAGTTGCTGCTCGAACCGCCGAGCTTTATAAGTCCAAAGCTCTGCTGCAGCCAGCAAAGGCACAAGCCCAAGCCAATGCCTATCAATGCGCCAAGGACGGTGATAAACCGCCCTTCGTAGAGGAATATGCGGAACAGAGTGCGGTCGTCTGCGCCGAGGCAGCGCAATGTTTCCACGTCTGAACGCTTGTCAATAATAAGCATTGACACTGAACCAATAATATTGAAACAAGCCACAAGAAGGATAAACGTGAGGAAAAGGTAGGCCACGAGTTTTTCGATGTTCATCACGTTGAACACTTCCTGTTGCTGTTCGAGCTGGTCAAGCACCTTGAAGCGATTGCCGGCTAAGGCACGCATTTTCTCCTTCACGCCGCTCACCGACGCGCCGTCTGCCAACTTCACCTCCATGGCCGTCACGCAGTTGGGCTGCTCAAAGAGGTTTTGGGCAAACTGCAGGGACGTAAGCATATAGTTCTCGTCGTACTTGCGCTGGTTGACGTTGAACACCACACGGGGCGAAGTCACGTCGGCGGCGTTGAAACTCTCGCCGGGATTGGCAAGGTTCACCTTCTCGCCCTTGCGCGGCGCGCAAATTTGGATGGACTGATAGTCAACGCCTCCCATTGTGGCGGCAAGACCTATGCCGGGTATGCCGTAGTCAATGCCGGCCCGCTGCAACTGGTACGTGCCGTTGCCGTAAAGGATGGAGCGTATACCCGTCACCTTGTCGAAATTGTCGTCCACGCCTTTGAGGGTAATTACCACGGGATGCCCCCTGAACAGTATCAGGGCGTTGTCCTCCAACGTGTACGACACTTCCTTTACTTCGGGCAGTTGCTTCATCTTCGCCAACGTAGGGTCTTCTTCGGCGGCAAACTTCCCCTGCGTCGGCACCACCTCGATTTGAGGGTCGAACGCCGTGTAGAGCGTGCCGATGAGGTCGTGAAACCCGTTGAACACGCTCAGCGTACAGAGCAGGGCGGCCGTACAGAACGCCACGCCCGTCACCGAAATGGCCGAGATGATGTTGATTGCCCCCACCTTTTTCTTAGAAAAGAGGTAGCGGCGAGCCACAAAGAGGGGAAAGCGCAGAGCTTGGAACATACGCGATGCGGGGGAGTACGGTTATTTGTCGGAGTGTTGGGTGTCTTTCAACAGCGAATCGATGTGGTCGAGATAGTCGAGCGAGTCGTCGATGAAGAATTTAAGTTCGGGGATGATGCGCAACTGATGACGCACACGCGTGCCAAGTTCGTAGCGTATTTCGCGCGTGTTGGCGTTGATGTTTTTCAGGATGTCAGCCGCCTTCTCACTGGGAAATATGCTGAGGTATCCGCGCGCTATGCTGAGGTCGGGACTGATGCGTACGGCACTGACCGACACAAGCACGCCGTGCGTGCCCTGCGTCTGGCGCTGGAAGATGTCGCTGAGTTCTTTCTGTATGAGTCGGGCTATTTTTTGCTGTCGTGTAGTTTCCATTCGTGTGTATATATATTGTATATGTTTCGGCTTAATATTCGGTGGTCATCCACTCAATGGCGCTTGTTGTGCGTGCCAGCCACACTTTGTCGGCCTCGTCGGTGAGCAGGGGCATGAGGCGGCGGCGCACCATGAGGTGGTAATTGTTTATCTGCTCCACTTCGACGGGGGTAAGCATTGAGCGGTCTACGGGACGCAGGTCGTAGGGGCAGAGTGTCAGGGATTCGAATTTCAGGAATCGTCCGAAATCCGTCTCCTTGTCGGCCACGCAGAGCAGGGTGTTCTCTATGCGAACGCCGAACTTTCCCGGCACGTATATGCCCGGTTCGTCGGTGATGGTCATGCCTTCGCGGAACGGCACAAGCGTACACGGGCGCACGTTCTTGCGTATCTGGTGCGGACCTTCGTGCACGCAAAGATGCGCTCCCACGCCATGCCCCGTGCCGTGCCCGAAGTCGTAGCCCGCCGCCCACATATCCTGGCGCACGGCCAAGTCGAGCTGCAAGCCCGTAGTGCCTTCGGGGAAGTGCATTCGCATCAGGCGCAGATGGCCTTTCAACACGAGCGTGTAAACACGGCGTTCCTCGGCGGTCAAATTGCCGAGAGCCACAGTGCGCGTGATGTCGGTCGTGCCACAATCGTACTGCGCTCCGCTGTCGAGCAGCAGCAGTCCGTGCTGGGGCAGCCGCACGTTGCTCTTTGCGTCGGCTTCGTAATGCACAATGGCACCGTGCGCGCCGCAGGCGGCTATCGTGCCAAAACTGAGTTCCTTGAAGCCTTCGCCCTCGGCACGCAGGGCGGTAAGTTTCTCGTCGAGGGAAAGTTCGGTGACTTCCTCGCCGTGGGCCATACACTCGTCGAGCCAACGATGGAACTTCACCAGTGCCACGCCGTCGCGCAGCATTGCCTGTCGGAAGCCCTCGCACTCAGCAGGGTTCTTCTCCGCACGCCATTGCGCAATGGGCGAGCTGAAATGCCGCTCTTCGCCGTTGCAAAGGCTCAACGTGGCGAGCGCGGGGTCGATATGCAATCGCTTGCCCAGGTCTTTTGCCGCATCCGCAATCTCGGCATAGGGCAGACAGCATACGCCGGCTTTTTCAAGTTGCGACTCGGCTTCGGGCGTGAGGGTTTCGCAATGAGTAAAGAGTGTATAGGAAGTGTCGCCCCGTAGGTCAACGAGGAAATAGGCAAGAAATACGGGGTTGTAGGGGATGTCCGCGCCGCGCAGGTTGAGGAGCCACGCCAAATCGGCCAAGTCGTTGAAAAGGTACGCCCCTTCTTTGCAGCCTTCCGTTTGCAGGTGTTGTGTAAGGCGTGTAAGTTTGCTTTCCACGCTCTCGCCGGCAAATTGCAGGGGGTGAACGCTTATTTCGCCGCTCGGCAGCGCAGGGCGGTCTTGCCAAAGGACATCAAATGCGTCGGGAGCTGTAACCACCTCAATGCAGTTGTCCGCTAAGTCCTTGGCTGCGCCGACAGTAATCATGTCGCACGGGGCGGCAACTTTCTTCGCCCCAACGCTTTTGAGCCATTGCGCCACGCCCGGCACGTCCTTTTCGCCCTCACGCATCAGGCTGAAAGGCGAACCTTTTAGTTCGTCTTCGGCTTGCAGGAAGTAGCGCGAATCGGTCCACAAGCGGGCATCGTCAGCCGTTATGACAGCCACGCCCGCCGAGCCGGTAAAACCGCTCAGCCACTCGCGGCTCATGTAATAGGAGGGAATGTATTCATCGTTGTGGGGGTCGGCTGTGGGCACAATATAGGCATCAACAGCCGTTCCCTGCCGCGCCAGCTCACCAAGCCAGCCGCGCAGAGCCGCCACTCGTTCGTCAATCGTCATGGGAGAGTGTGTTTCGTGTCACTTGCTCAGTTCGAGCATACGTTCGATGGGTTTCACCGCGCGCTTTGCCACCTCGGCCGGCACCTCAATTTCGGGCCATTCATAGCGCAACGTGTTGTACACCTTTTCGAGGGTGCAGAGACGCATATAGTTGCACTCGTTGCAACCGCAGGTGCTGTCGTCGGGCGGCACGGGGATAAAGTGCTTCTCGGGGCAGTTTTTCTGCATTTCGTGGAGAATGCCGCTCTCGGTCACTACGAGGAACGTGTCGCTTTCGGACTGTATGGCGTATTTCAGCAGGGCGGCGGTCGAACCCACTACGTCGGCGAGTTTCACCACGGCTCCGCGGCATTCGGGATGCACAAGCACCTTTGCCTGCGGATATTCCTTTTTCAGCTCCACGAGTTTCTCCACCGAGAAACGTTCGTGCACGTGGCAGCCGCCGTTCCACAAGAGCATGCTTCGCCCGGTCTGCGAATTGATGTAGTTGCCCAAATTATAGTCCGGGCCGAAAATTAGTTTTGCGTCCTTGGGGAAAGTATCCACTATCTTCTTGGCGTTGCTCGAAGTCACCACCACGTCGGTGAGTGCCTTCACGGCCGCCGTAGTGTTGACGTACGACACCACCTGATAGCCCGGGTGCGCCTTTACAAACTCCGCAAAGTCGTCAGCCGGGCAACTCTCCGCCAGCGAACAGGTGGCGTTGAGGTCGGGCACGAGCACTTTCTTCTCGGGACAGAGTATCTTGTTGGTCTCGCCCATGAAGTGCACGCCGCACATCACGATAATTGCGGCATCGGTCTTGGCCGCCTGTTGCGCCAGCCCCAGACTGTCGCCCACAAAGTCGGCAATGTCTTGCAGCACGCCCTCCGTGTAGTAGTGCGCCAAAATGATGGCGTTTTTCTCCTTGCACATACGGCGGATTTCGGCTTTAAGGTCGAGCCCCTCGGCAACGGGTTCATCAACGTAACCCTTTGCTTTCCAACTGTCTTTGATGTCTGTCATGCTCTTGCTGAAAAATAAATGGATGTATCCTGTTCTTGTCGCAAAGTTAGTAACTTTGCAAGCAATACAATATATAAAGCACAAAAATGAAGATTGAACAACAACTCCAATCGTCGGTCATTGAAGCTGTCAAAGCCGTCTACGCACAAGATATCACTCCCGAACAAGTAAGCCTGCAGAAAACGAAAAAGGATTTCGAGGGACACCTCACGCTGGTGGTGTTCCCCCTGCTGCGTGTGTCGCGCAAAAAGCCCGAAGACACGGCGCAGGAAATCGGCGCTTGGCTCATGGAGAACACCAGCCTCTTGCACAGTTTCAACGTGGTGAAGGGTTTTCTCAACCTCGTCATCGCCCCGAAGGTATGGATTGAGTTGCTCAACTCCATCGAGGCTGACGACCATTTCGGCATCACCGCTCCCACGGAGAGCAGTCCGCTGGTGATGATCGAGTATTCTTCGCCCAACACCAACAAGCCGCTCCACTTGGGCCACGTGCGCAACAACCTGCTCGGCTGGGCTCTTGCCAACGTCATCGAGGCAAACGGCAACCGCGTGGTGAAGACCAACATCGTCAACGACCGCGGCATTCACATCTGCAAGTCTATGCTCGCCTGGCTGAAATACGGCAACGGCGAAACGCCGCAGTCGTCGGGCAAGAAGGGCGACCACCTCATCGGTGACTACTACGTGGCTTTCGACAAGCACTACCGCGAGGAGGTGAAGCAGCTGCAAGCGCAGTACGAGGCTGAGGGCATGGCTGCCGACGCAGCCAAGGAAAAAGCCGAGAAGGAGGCTCCGCTCATCAAGGAGGCTCACGCCATGCTCGTGAAGTGGGAGGCCAACGACCCCGAGGTGCGCTCGCTCTGGCGCAAGATGAACGAGTGGGTTTACGCCGGCTTCGACGAAACGTACAAGGCTCTCGGCGTGGGCTTCGACAAGATTTACTACGAAAGCGACACTTACCTCGTAGGCAAAGCCGCCGTAGAGGAAGGGTTGAAGAAGGGACTTTTCTTCCGCAAGGACGACGGCTCTGTATGGGCTGACCTCACGGCTGACGGACTCGACGAAAAACTCCTTTTGCGCGCCGACGGCACGAGCGTGTACATGACGCAGGACATCGGCACGGCAAAGCTCCGTTTCCAGGACTTCCCCATCAACAAAATGATTTACGTAGTGGGCAACGAGCAGAACTACCACTTCCAGGTGCTTTCCATTCTGCTCGACCGCTTGGGCTTTGAATGGGGCAAGAGCCTCGTGCACTTCTCGTACGGCATGGTAGAACTGCCCAACGGCAAGATGAAGAGCCGCGAAGGCACGGTTGTCGATGCCGACGACCTCGTAGAGGGAATGAAGGCGCAGGCCCGCCAAACAATCGACGAGGCGCAGAAGAGCACCGACATGAGCGAGGAGGAAAAGAACGAGGTGGCCCGCATCGTGGGCATGGGCGCGCTGAAATACTTCCTTTTGAAGGTGGACGCACGCAAGAACATGCTTTTCAACCCCGAGGAGAGCATCGACTTCAACGGCAACACGGGTCCGTTCATCCAGTACACTTACGCCCGCATACGTTCCATCCTGCGTAAGGCAGCCGATGCCGGCATCGCCGTGCCTAAGGAACTTCCTACGGACATTGCCATTTCCACCAAAGAGGAGGAAATCATCCAGCACGTGGCCGACTTTGCCGCCGTCATCCGTCAGGCCGGCACCGAATACCAGCCAGCCGCCGTGGCTAACTATTGCTACGAGCTTGTCAAGGAGTACAACCAGTTCTACCACGACTTCAGCATTCTCCGCGAGGAGGACAAGGGCAAGCAGCTCTTCCGCCTCGTGCTTTCACAAAACGTGGCAAAGGTGGTACGTCTGGGCATGGGGCTTCTCGGCATCGAAATGCCCGAACGAATGTAAAACCCGTTACAGGCAAAACAACCGATATTCACCGCGCGGCGGTTCAAAGGCGGAAATCCTTTGAACCGCCGCGTTTGTTGTGTCCGCCAAACTCTCCACCGCCCGACAACAGAATTTTCGCCCATGGGGTAGGCAATCGCATCCCGGGGGTAGTGAAAAATATCCCCGAAGTTGTGGATAAATACTTGCAAGTATACGATATGCCGCTTGCCAAGTATACACGTTGCCGCTTGCCAAGTATTCAATGTGTCGCTTGCCAAGTATTTATCCACTGCCTCGGGGGTAGGATTAAGGAGCAGGGGGATAGCCTTTGCTTTGCGCCGGTTTCGTCGGCTCGGGCTTAGGCTTTTCGGTCAGCCTCGATGAGGCTGAGGAGCTTCTCCACGGCTTGTTCGGCCGGGATATTCTTCTCCACGCACACCTTGCCCCGGTAGAGGCTCACCTTGCCTCGCGCCGCGCCCACATAGCCGTAGTCGGCATCGGCCATCTCGCCCGGGCCGTTCACTATGCAGCCCATGATGCCTATTTTGAGGCCTTTGAGGTGCGACGTGGCGGCCTTTATGCGCGCGATTGTGCCCGGCAGGTCGTAGAGCGTACGCCCACAGCCCGGACAGCTGATGTATTCCGTCTTCGTGGTGCGCAAGCGCGCAGCTTGCAGGATGGCGAACGCCGTGGCGTCTTGCACGGCAACAGGCAGCGAGCGTTTTCCCTCGGGCTTTTGGTTGAAGAGCATGATGCCGTCGGTCAGTCCGTCGAACATCAGCGCGCCCATGTCGGCGGCGGCGTAGAGCTGAAACTCCTCCTTTTGGTCTTCGCCCAAACGGTATTGCTGGAAAAACACCACGGGGGTGCGCAGGTTGGCGTTCCACAGTTCGTGGCAGAGGGCGCGTTGCTCGCCCAAGCGGTTGGCGTGGTTGCTCTGCGCAATGATTACCACGTTTTTCACCTTGGCGAGCAGGGCTTTCACCTCGTCGTCGAGGTCGAGGTAGGTAAGGAAGAGAAACTTGACGGGGGCTTGGCACATGGCCACACTCATGAGCAGTCTTTTGGTGAAGACGGGGTAGGTATCCTCCTCGCCGTTCCATACGTCGGCATCGACAATGTATCCTGCGCCCTTCACGCGTTTTTGCTTGCCGGGCAGGGTGCGGCCGGTGTAGATGTAGTCGGGCGCGGGCTGTCCCTCAGGGGTGGGCTGCAAGGCCTCGCTTCCGCTGAGGCGCGACGAGATGACTACCGGCACATTGCCGCCGCCAATGTTGCCCACGCTTGCGGTGGGACGGCGTTGGGGGTTCTCGTAGCAGAAGTGGATGCACTCCTTGCCCGGTATCTCGTAGTGTCCGGCGCGCTCCACCACGTGCGAGGCCAGCTTGTAGGCTACCGGCACCTCCACCTCGGGATTTTCGCTGAGGCTCACGCGCAGGGTGTCGCCAATGCCGTCGCTAAGCAGCGCGCCAATGCCAACTGCACTCTTTATGCGGCCGTCTTCGCCCTCGCCCGCTTCGGTCACGCCAAGGTGCAGGGGGAAGTCCATCTTCTCCTCACGCATCACCTTGCAGAGCAGGCGTACGGAGCGCACCATCACTTGCGTGTTGGACGCTTTGATAGAGATGACCACGTCCTTGAAATGCTGTTTTACGCAAATGCGCAAGAACTCCATGCAGCTCTCTACGATTCCGGCCGGCGTGTCGCCGTAGCGGCACATGATGCGGTCGGAGAGCGAGCCGTGGTTTACGCCGATGCGCAGGGCCGTGTGGTGTTGCTTGCAAATGTCGAGGAGCTTCGTGAAACGCTCTTCGAGCCGCACGAGTTCGGCGGCGTATTCCTCGTCGGTGTATTCAATGTGCTTGAACTGGCGGGCCGGGTCGACGTAGTTGCCCGGATTGATGCGCACCTTCTCGACGATGGTGGCCGCCACGTCGGCCACGGCGGGATTGAAATGCACGTCGGCCACGAGGGGACGGTCGTAGCCGCGCTTACGCAATTCTTCCTTGATGTTGCGCAGGTTCTCAGCCTCGCGCGTGCCCTGCGTAGTGAGGCGCACATAGTCGGCACCGGCATCGAAAATGGCAATGCACTGCTTTACGCACGCCTCCGTGTCGGTAGTGACAGTGGTGGTCATGCTTTGGATGCGCAAGGGGTTGTCACCGCCCAAGGGACGGTTGCCCACCACCGCCTCGTGGCTCTTGCGCGGTGAGTAGTTGAAGATGCTCATGCCGGTTAGTTGGTTTTGAACTTGTAGCTCACTTCCTTGAGGTCGGCGTTGGCTTTCACAATCTTGTTTTTAAGTCCCTCCTTATAGGCGGCGAGGCGGTCGGCCAGCGCACCGTCGGCAAGAGCCAGCATTTCGGCGGCAAGGATAGCGGCGTTCTGCGCGCCGTTCACGCCTACCGTGGCCACGGGGATGCCGGGAGGCATCTGTATGATGGAGAGCATCGCGTCGAGTCCGTCGAGCATTCCCTTGATGGGCACGCCAATGACGGGGAGCGACGTGCTTGCGGCTATCACGCCGGGCAAAGCGGCGGCCATGCCGGCGCCGGCGATGACCACTTTCAGTCCGCGTTCTTTAGCGCCCTTGGCAAACGCCTCTACCTCTTGCGGCGTACGGTGAGCCGAAAGGGCGTTCATCTCAAAGGGGATTTCCATTTCGTCGAGAAACTTGGCAGCTTTCTCCATTACGGGGAGGTCGCTCGTGCTGCCCATGATGATGCTAACAACAGGAGTCATAATCAATATAGAATGTTTAGTGTTTACAATGCAAGGCGGCTCAGATGAGCAGAATGCTCACAAAACCGCTCACTACGCCGATGGCCACGCCCCAGCCTATCTCGGCATAGGTGTGCTGCCGCAGCATGAGCCGCGCCGTGCATACCATGCCGCAGAGCAATACGGCCAGGCAGAGCCAACCCGTGGGATTGAAAGCGAAAATAAACGAGAAAGCCATCAGCGCACCCACCACGCCGCCCGAGGCCGCCGCATGGGTGCTGATTTTTATGCGGCTGTTCACCGCTACGCACACGAGCTGGATGACCAGTGCGCCGCCAATTACGCCCAGAGCGAAACGGGGCATGTGTATGCGGTAGAGCATATAGAGCAGAATGCCGTTGCTCACGATGCTCAGGGCGTAAGGCACGTAGCGCCGCTCGCGCTTGCCCATTTGCCGGCGCGTCCACCCTTTCAGCGTGCGGAAAAGGTAGATGGCAAGGTGGGGAAAAAGAATGGTGAACAGGTATACTTGAACGGTGAGTATCACCTTGAACTTCAACGGCAGCATATTCAGATAGCTGAACATGAACAGCACGATAAAAGCCACGACAGGGAGATAGAACGGGGAATAGAGCGTAGACACAATGTGGGCGGAAAGCACCAAGGCCCGGCTTGCGAAGCGTCCGCCTCGTGTTGGGGCATCTGTTTCGCCACTCTCTTCGCCCTTTGCGCCGCAAAGAGAAGAGCCGCTGCCCTGCGCCCCCTCATTGCCCTCGTCCTCCTCGTCGTGAGGAGCGAGAAACAAGTCCCTAAGATCTTCTTTGTTCATAAAACGATTGTTGTGTTTCAAGGCATTGTGCGTCACTCCCGGCGCAAGCGCGAGGTGGGTATGCCCATCTGGTCGCGGTATTTGGCCACCGTGCGGCGCGCCACGTTGAAGCCCTGGGCTTTGAGTCGCTCGGCCAGTTCCTCGTCGGAAAGGGGCTTCTTCTTGTTCTCGCCGGCCAAGAGGGCGTTGAGTGCCTCCTTGACCTTGCGCGAGGAGAGTTCGTCGCCGTCGCTCGTGGTGAACTGGCGCGAAAAGAAGAAGCGCAGGGGATAAGTGCCGTAAAGGGTGCGCACGAACTTGCTGCTCGTCACTCTCGACACGGTCGACACGTCGACCTGCGCCATCTCGGCAATGTCCTTCAAGGCAAGGGGTTCGAGGAGCGACTCATCGTCGTCGTTAAGGAAGAAGGGCTTTTGTTTCTCCACGATGGCTCGCATCACTGAAAGAAGCGTCTGCTTGCGCCGCGAGAGCAGGTTAATGAACGATTGCGCCGCATCGACTTTTTGCCGGGCATAGGTGTAAGCGTCCTGCTGTTCGCGCGAAAGGTGCGCCTTGTTGCCGCCGTATTGCTTGATGCTTTGCCTGAAAGCCTCGCTCACCTGCAACTCAGGCACTTCGCCCCGGTTGAGCTGCACCGCCACTTCGTCGCCGCTAACCGTCACCGTGAAATCTGGCACAACGGTCGGGGCAGCCGCCGTTTCGCTCTCGCTCAGCGCACGTCCGGGGCGGGGATTGAGGTGCGTAAGGCAGCTCTTCACCTTTTCAAAAGTCGTATCGTCGATTTTGAGCCGTTGCTTTACGTTGTCCCAACGGCGGTGCGTGAAATCGTCAAAACAGTTGTCCACCACGCGAAGGGCAAGCTGGGTATATTCGGTAGGATTTTCCGCGTCGCGCAACTGAATGTGCAAACACTCTTGGAGCGAACGCGCGCCAATTCCCTTGGGTTCGAACTCTTGAAGCACGTGCAGGAGGCGTTCAAGCTCCTTTTCGTCGGTCACAATGTTGTGGTAGATGGCAAGCTCGTCGGCAAGCGTAAGGAGGTCCTTGCGCAAAAATCCGTCCTCGTCGAGCGAACCCACAAGGTACTCCGTCACTTCACGCTCGTGGTCGGAAAAGTCGCGCTCGCCAATCTGCCGTTCCAGTTCCTCGTAGAACGAAGCTTGCGCCGAATACTGCATTTCGCGGCCGCCGTCCTCTTCGTCGGCTCGCTGGCGTATGTAGTCCGGTACGTCGTCAATGGTGGAGTAGTCGCTCATTGCGTCAGCCTCCTTGCCCTCGTAAAGGCTTTCCTCGCCATCGGCTGCGTAGTCGTTGGCATCGCCCTCATCGGGGGCTTGGTCGGCATCGAAATCTGCCTCGTCGCTTTCGTCCTTCACTTCGAGCGCGGCATTGTCAATCAGTTCGTCCTTCACCCTCACCGCCAGTTCGGTCACAGGCAGCTCGACCAGTTTGGCCACCGCCACCTGCAACGTGGCTAATTGCTGGGTTTGAACCGCAGTTTGTCTCTGCTCTAATTTCTGTGCCATTGCTCTGTTTCGATAATGTTCATGCGCGGGGCGGGCAGCCGGCTATTCGAGGTAGGTGTAGCCGTAAAGGCCCGAACGGTAGTTGGAGATGAATTCCTTGCCCTCCTCGTTGGTAATTTTGCCCTCCTTGACGGCTTTGCTCACCCAGGCCTCAAGGCGGCGAACAAGCCGCTTGGGGTCGTACTGCACGTATTCCAGCACGTCGGCTACGGTCTCGCCGTCAATGGTCTTGTCGATGCTGTATCCGCTCTCGTCCACCGTCACGTGCACGGCGTTGGTGTCGCCGAAGAGGTTGTGCATGTTGCCAAGAATTTCCTGATAGGCTCCCACAAGGAACACTCCTATATAGTAGTGTTCGCCCTCGCGGAAGGCGTGGAGCGGCAGGTAGGACGTTTGCTGGTTGTAGTTGACGTAGGCTGATATCTTGCCGTCGGAGTCGCACGTGATGTCCTGCAACGTGGCTGAGACTGTCGGCTTTTCGTCCAAGCGGCTGATGGGCATGATGGGGAAAAGCTGGTCGATGCCCCACGAGTCGGGGAGCGACTGAAAGAGCGAGAAGTTGCAGAAGTACTTGTCGGCCATCATCTTGTCGAGCGTGCGCAGTTCGTCAGGCACATGCTTTTGGTGGTGCGCCAGTTCGCTAATTTCGCGCGTGATGCTCCAATAGAGGCTCTCTATCTGCGCCCGCGTTTTCAGGTCGATGATGCCGTGGCGGAAAAGGTCGAGTGCCTCGTCGCGGATGTCCTGCGCGTCGTGCCAGTCCTCAAGCATGGAGCGGGGCGATAGCTTGTCCCAAATCTCGGTAAGGTCGTGCACAAGCTGGTGGTCGCTTTCGCCGGGGTGGAAATTCTCGTCCATGTGGGGCATGCTCACGCTTTCAAGCACGTCGACCACAAGCACCGAATGGTGGGCTGTGAGCGAGCGTCCGCCTTCGGTTATCAGGTTGGGGTGGGGAATGTTGTTTTTGTTGGCGGCATCGACAAAGGTGTACACGCAGTCGTTCACGTACTCTTGGATGGAGTAGTTCACCGAACTTTCGGAATTGCTCGAACGCGTGCCGTCATAGTCAACGCCCAATCCGCCGCCGCAGTCAACGAACTCAATGTTGAAGCCCATTTCGTGCAGTTGTACGTAGAACTGCGCGGCCTCGCGCAGAGCGGTGGAGATGCGGCGTATCTTGGTGATTTGCGAACCGATGTGGAAGTGAATGAGCTTCAGGCAGTCGTGCATGCCCATTTTGTCGAGCTTCTGCAAGGCTTCGAGGAGTTCGCTGGAATTCAGGCCGAACTTCGACGCGTCGCCCCCGCTCTCCTGCCACTTTCCCGTGCCTGAGGCCGCCAATTTGATGCGTATGCCCAGATTGGGACGCACGCCAAGCTTCTCGGCCGTGTCGGCAATGGTGATAAGTTCGGGCAGTTTCTCCACCACAAGGAATACGCGCTTGCCCATCTTTTGCGCCAACAGGGCAAGTTCTATGAAGTTTTGGTCCTTGTGTCCGTTGCAAATGATGAGGCTGTCGGAATCCATGTTCGTGGCAAGCACGGCATGGAGTTCGGGCTTCGAACCGGCTTCAAGTCCCAGATTGTATTTCTTTCCGTGGCTGATAATCTCCTCTACCACCGGGCGCATTTGGTTCACCTTGATGGGGTATATGATGAAGTGTTCGGCCTTGAACTGATACTCCTCTGCCGCGCGGTTGAAGCATTCGGATGTTTTCTCAATGCGGTTGTCAAGAATGTCGGGGAAACGGAGCAGCACCGGGGCGGTGATGTCGCGTGAGTTGAGTTCGTCAACTACTTCTTTCAGGTCAATCTGCACGCCGTTCTTACGGGGCGATACAAAGGCGTGCCCCTTTTCGTTGATGCCGAAGTAGTTCACTCCCCAACCCTTGATGTTGTAGAGTTCCTCTGAGTCTTCAATTCTCCATTTGCGCATAGTGGGAAACTGGGATTATGTGGTGTGTTGAGTGGAGTAGCTGTATCTTATTAGTGCGGGGGAAGTGTTTCAACGGTTCGTTGTATCTGCTCGACAACCTCTCCCACCTTGTCGAACGAATTAAGCACGTTCACGTCGACCGTATGGCGGGCTTTCTCATAGTAGGGCGCACGCTCGGCCAGTTGGGCTGTGATGTACGTGCGCAGTTCCTCGGGGCTTTTTCCGGCCAACAGGGGCCGTTCGCCCTTGCTCAGCGAAAGGTGTTGCAGAATGGTGTCGACGGAGGCTTTGAGGTAGAACACGTGACCTACGGAGTTCATGTATTCCATATTGTCGAAGAAGCAGGGCGTGCCGCCGCCGCACGAAAGCACCACGTTCTCGAACTCCGCCACCTCGTGGAGCATGCGCTGTTCGAGGTTGCGGAAGTGAGCTTCGCCCTTCTCGGCGAATATCTCGCTCACTTTCGTGTGGAAGCGTTCCTCTATGTACCAGTCAAGGTCGTAGAAGGAATATCCCAATTGCTTGGCAAGCGCGCGGCCTACGGTGGTTTTGCCCACGCACATATAGCCCACAAGTATGATGCTCTTCATTTCGTTACGGTTGTGCTTCGTGTCAGGAGGCCTACAAAGGCCTTAACTTTTCTTTTTGGCTCTCGTGGCGCGGGCGGGCTTGGCCTTGCTCTCGCTTTCCACGATTTTCATGCATTCCTCGTAGGTGAACTCTGTGGCGCGTTCTGCGTCTTTCTTCTGTATCTTGTAGTTCTTTCCTTTATAGGCGATGTAGGGTCCCCAACGCCCGGCGCGGATTTCGAGTTCGGGGTCTTCACTGAACTGTTTGAGATGGCTCTTTTCTTCTTTCTCGCGCTTTTCCCTGATGAGTTCCACGGCGCGTTCAAGGGTAATGTCCATAGGGTCTTCGCCCTTGGGGATGGACGCGAAGAGTTTGCCGAGCTGCACGTACGGGCCGAAGCGGCCTACGTTGGCTTTCACCGTCTGTTCTTCAAACTCGCCGAGGGTACGGGGAAGTTTGAAGAGTTCGAGGGCTTCGTCGAGGGTAATTGTTTCAATGCTCTGCCCTTTTTGCAGGTTGGCGAAACGGGGTTTTTCGCTGTCGTCGGGAGTTCCGATTTGCACCACAGGACCAAAGCGGCCTATCTTCACGCTTACGGGCTTTCCCGTGCCGGGTTCGGTGCCGAGCGAGCGTTCGCCCACGCGGTGGTCGGTCTTCTCGTTGAGCGTGCGTTCCACCTGCGGCTCAAAAAGGCTGTAGAAGTCGCTGATCATCTTTGTCCAGTTCTCCTTACCCTCGGCCACTTCGTCGAACTGCTTCTCCACGTTGGCGGTGAAGTTGTAGTCCATGATTTCGGGAAAGTACTGCATAAGGAAGTCGTTGACCACGGTGCCTGTGTCCGTCGGCACAAGCTTTCCCTTGTTGCTGCCGGTCTTTTCGCTGAGCGTTGCCTTTTTAATGCCGTCGGCGCTGAGCGTTATTTCTGTGTAGTTGCGCTTTACCCCCTCGTTGTCGCCCTTTACCACGTACTCGCGGCTTTGAATGGTCGAAATTGTAGCAGCGTAGGTCGACGGACGGCCAATGCCGAGTTCCTCCATTTTGTGTACGAGCGAGGCTTCGGAATAGCGGGCAGGCTGCTGCGTAAAACGCTGCTGAACTACGATGGCACTGCGTTCGAGTTTTTCGCCCACCGTGAGGGGGGGAAGAAGTTTTTCTTCGTTGTCGGCAGCAACGTCTTCGTCGGAACGGCTCTCGCGGTAGACGCGCAGGAAACCGTCGAACTTCACCACTTCGCCCGTGGCCTGAAATGTTTCGTTGCGTCCGCTCACGCTGATGTCGACAGTGGTCTTTTCGAGCTTTGCATCGGCCATTTGGCAAGCGATGGTGCGTTTCCAGATGAGTTCGTAGAGGCGTTTTTCGCGTGCGTCGCCGTCTATGCTGGTGCGGCTCATGTCGGTGGGGCGTATGGCCTCGTGTGCCTCCTGTGCGCCCTTTGAGTGGGTGTGGTAGGCGCGGCGTTGGTGGTAGCCTTTGCCCATCATGCTCTCAATGACGGGAGCGCACGAGTTGAGGCACAGGTCGGAGAGGTTCATTGAGTCGGTACGCATATAAGTAATGAGTCCCGATTCGTAGAGGCTCTGCGCCACGCGCATGGTCATCGCTACGGGGAAGCCCAACTTGCGGGCTGCTTCCTGCTGTAGGGTGGAGGTTGTGAAAGGGGGTGCCGGACTGCGTTTTGTGGGTTTGGTGGTCACGTTTTCGATGGCGAAACTGGCTTCCTTGCAACTTTCAAGGAAGGCAACGGCTTCGTCCTCAGTGTCGAAACGCTTGCTGAGTTCTGCTTTGAGTTGGGGAGCGTTGGCCGTGCCGCCGGCAAGGTTGAAAATTGCCGTCACGCGGTAACTCTCCTCTGCCTTGAACTGCTGGATTTCGCGTTCGCGCTCCACAATGAGGCGCACTGCCACGCTCTGCACACGGCCTGCCGAAAGACTGGGCTTCACCTTGCGCCAAAGCACGGGCGAGAGTTTGAAACCCACCAGGCGGTCGAGTACACGGCGCGCCTGTTGCGCGTCGACAAGGTTGAGGTCGATATGTCGGGGATGCTCTATGGCCGAAAGGATGGCCGGCTTCGTGATTTCGTGGAACACGATGCGGCGCGTTTCCTTGGGGTCAAGCCCAAGTACCTCGGCCAGGTGCCACGATATAGCCTCTCCCTCGCGGTCTTCATCGGATGCGAGCCACACGGCTTCCGATTTCTTCGCTTGTGCCCTGAGGTCGCTCACCACCTTCTTCTTGTCGGCGGGTATTTCGTACTGGGGTTCAAAGGTTTCAAGGTCTATGCCGAAATTTTTCTTCTTCAAGTCGCGGATGTGTCCGTAACTCGACATCACCTTGAAGTCCTTGCCCAAGAATTTTTCAATAGTCTTTGCCTTGGCTGGCGACTCCACGATCACCAAGTTGTTTTGCATAACTTCTTGTTTTTGTGGTGCAAAAGTACTTCAACACAATAAATAGGCAAAACCTATCTACAAAGTTTTTGATTTGCTAAGACGGGCGGCAAAGTCCGTCATACGGCAAAGTGCGTCCCCCCGTATTTTGTCCAGCCAAGCGGTGCTTGCCAAGACGGACGGGGGAACGCACTTTACGCGGTGAAGGCGTGGGTTAGCTCACGCGAGTGAGCTTCTTGATGATGCTGAAGATGAAGAGGGCAGCTACGAGGCAGATGACCATGAGTGTTCCCCATACAACGGGAAGGGGCATGTCCCACATGTGGCCAGGGATGGACACGAGTTTGTTGCCGAGTGCAGTGGCTACAAACCATCCACCCATAATCATACCCTTATACTTCGGGGGAGCAACCTTCGATACGAAGGAGATGCCGATGGGGGAGAGGAGAAGTTCGGCGAAGGTGAGGATGAGATAGGTGGAGACGAGAAGGTTGGGGGTCACGTCAGCCACGTGGTTGGGATGGTTGGTAGCGGGAAGCCCGATGCTTGAGACTGTCATAAGGAGATAAGCACCGGCGGCTACGAGCATACCGAGACCAATTTTCACAGGGGCTTTCGGTTCCTTGCCGATGCGTCCAAGCCAGCCGAAGAGAGCGATGCTCACGGGGGTGAGGGCTACGACAAAGCAGGGGTTAAACTGCTGGAAGATGGGTGCGTCGATTGTCACTGTCTCAGAGCCACTCGTGAAGTACGTCCACACGAGGATGGCGGCAGGTACTACGATGAGCGCAACATTCGTGAGTTTGCTGGCGACGGAAGAACCTTTGCCAGAGGAGAGAAGACCGCAGATGCCGAACACCATGAAGATGCACCACACGAGGTTCAGCACGTTGAATTCCATACCCGTAATGCCCGTGGCACTGCGTGCCGTGAATTCGTCGGCAAACCATGTCAGCGTAAGTCCGTTCTGGTGGAATGCCATCCAGAAGAAGATAACTACGGCGAACACAAGGCTGAGACAGACAATGCGCTCCTTTGTTTCGGCGGGACTCATTTCCTCAGCTTCAGCTTCGGCAGTTCCCTTCTCCTTCTTGTCGTTGGTGGTAAGAACCTGCTGGTAGGTACTCTTACCGAGGAAGTAGATGAGTATGGACACGATGACCGAAGCACAAGCCACGGCGAATGCGAAGTGGTAGGAGTCGGCCTTGGTGTAGTGCAGGCTGTTCTGCGCCCATTCCATAATCTTCGTGGCTGCGGTGGGGGCGAAGAGCGCACCGATGTTGATGGCCATGTAGAAGAGAGAGAAACCAGAGTCGCGCTGGTTGGCGTACTTGGGGTCGTTGTAGAGGTCGCCGACCATCACCTGCAGGTTGCCTTTGAAGAACCCTGTGCCGAGGCTCACGAGCAGGAGTGCGGCTCCCATGGCAGCAATGGCAACTGCTCCGTTGCCGAGGGGTACGGAGAGGAGAAGGTAACCGAGGAACATGATGCTGATGCCCAGAATTACCATCTTGTTATAGCCCCATTTGTCGGCTGCCATGCCGCCGAAGAGGGGGAGAAAGTAGACTGCGGTGAGGAACCACGTGTAGATTTCGGACGCCATGCCGGCGGCGAAACCGAAGTTCTCACCGAGGAAGAGGGCAAAGACGGCTAGCATGGTGTAGTAGCCGAAGCGTTCGCCCGTGTTGGCCAAGGCCAAGGTCCAGAGACCTTTCGGTTGGTTTTCGAACATAATGTGTAGTGTATTGTTTGTTATTGTTGTTTCTCCTTTGGAGTTTGCGCTGCGGCAAGTTCTTCTTTCAGAAATTTCCACGTGTAGCCCTTTTGGCTCTTCACCAAGTCCTCGGGCGTGCCTTCGAAGAGGAGCTGCCCGCCGCCGCGGCCGCCTTCGGGCCCCATGTCGATGAGGTAGTCGGCCACTTTTATCACGTCGAGGTTGTGTTCAATGACAATAACGGTGTTGCCGCGCTCCACGAGTTTTTGCAAAGCTTCGAGCAGCACGCGGATGTCCTCGAAGTGCAGGCCCGTGGTTGGCTCGTCGAGTATGTAGACGGTGTTGCCCGTATCGCGCTTCGAGAGTTCGGTGGCCAGCTTTACGCGCTGGCTCTCGCCGCCCGAGAGCGTGGTGGAACTCTGCCCGAGTTTGATATAGCCAAGTCCCACGTCCTGCAACACCTTTATTTTGTGCAGTATGTGCGGCACGTTCTCGAAGAACTCCACCGCCTGGTTGATGGTCATGTCCAGCACGTCGGAGATGCTCTTTCCCTTGAAGCGCACCTCGAGCGTCTCGTGGTTGTAACGCTTTCCGTGGCAGGCCTCGCAAGGCACGAACACGTCGGGCAGAAAGTTCATCTCGATGGTTTTATATCCGTTGCCCTTGCACGTTTCGCAACGTCCGCCCTTTACGTTGAAGCTGAACCGCCCCGGCTTGTAGCCGCGCATCTTGGCTTCGGGCAGGTTGACAAAGAGCGAGCGTATGTCGGAGAAAACGCCCGTGTAGGTGGCGGGGTTGGAACGCGGGGTGCGTCCCAGAGGGCTTTGGTCTACGGCGACCACCTTGTCCACGTGTTCCAACCCCACAATTTTTTCGTATTCCAAGGGGGCTTGCAAGGAACGGTAGAAGTGTTGCGAGAGGATGGGCAGCAGGGTGTCGTTGACAAGGGTGCTTTTTCCGCTTCCCGAAACGCCCGTCACGCACGTCAGCGTGCCGAGGGGGAAGTCCACCGTCACGTTTTTCAGGTTGTTGCCCTTCGCCCCCACAATGCGCAGTGTGCGGCCGTTTCCCTTGCGCCGTTCGGCGGGTACGGGTATACTGAGCTTGCCGTTAAGGTAGTTGGCGGTGAGTGTTTCCCTGCAGAGCATTTCGGCAGGAGTTCCCTCAAACACCACCTCGCCTCCGAGCCGTCCGGCGCGCGGTCCCATGTCGACCACATAGTCGGCGGCGAGCATCATGTCTTTGTCGTGTTCTACCACGACGACGGAGTTTCCCAGGTCGCGCAGTTCTTTGAGCGAATTGATGAGGCGCACGTTGTCGCGCTGATGCAGCCCGATGCTCGGCTCGTCGAGGATGTAAAGCACATTGACAAGCTGCGAGCCTATCTGCGTGGCCAGACGTATGCGCTGGCTCTCGCCGCCCGAGAGCGTCATGGACGAACGCGAGAGCGAGAGGTAGTCGAGTCCTACGTCGAGCAGGAATTTCAGGCGCGAGAGCAACTCTTTGAGTATCTCGTGCGCTATGGCTTGCTGTTTCTTGGGCAGACTGTCCTCGCACGAGGACAGAAAGGCGTAAAGCTCGGAGATGTCCATGCGCCCCAGCTCGGCAATTGTTTTCCCGGCGAAGCGGTACGAGCGGGCCTCCTTGTTGAGGCGGTCGCCGTGGCATTCGGGGCAGACGGCCGTCTTTGAGAACTGCTCAGCCCAACGCTGCGCGGCGGCGGTCATCTCCACGTCGGCCATATGCTGGATGTACTTCGACAGACCGTCGAACTGCATATAGAGGTCGTCGGTGGTGTGCGAGAGTTTTGCGGGTATGCGCAAGCGTTCGGTACGTCCGTTGAATATTTCGTCGAGTGCCTCCTGCGGCAGGTCGCGTATGGGGGTGCGTAGGTCGGCGTCGTAGTCAGCGAGCAGGGCTTCGATTTCCCAGAAAATAAGCGCGTTGCGCGCCTTTCCGAGCGGCGCAAGTCCGCCGTCGCGTATAGACAGTGTGTCATCGGGAATTACCTTTTCGCGGTCAATGACGCTGACAAAGCCCAACCCCTTGCACTTGGGGCATGCGCCCTGCGCGGAGTTGAACGAGAAGTTGTGGGGAGCCGGCTCACGATACGATATGCCCGAGGCGGCATCCATCAAGTGGCGCGAGAGGAAACGGGTGCTGCCGTCGGCAGCGTCGAGAATCATCATCATGCCGTCGCCCTGCGCCAGTGTCTGCGCTACGCTCTTCTTGAGCCGCTCTTCGTCCTTTTGCCTGACGAGGAGTTTTTCCACAACCACCTCAATGTCGTGGTTGCGGTAGCGGTCCACCTTCATGCCGGGCTTCACCTCGAGCAGCTCGCCGTCAACGCGTACAGTGAGAAAACCTTTCTTGCGCACCGACTCAAAGAGTTCGCGGTAGTGGCCCTTGCGCGAGCGCACCAGGGGGGCAAGCAGGTAAACCTTGTGTTCGTTGTAGGAGGAGAGGATGGTTTCAACGATGCGTTCCTCGGTGTATTTCACCATTTTCTCGCCGGTGACGTAGGAATAGGCCTCACCGGCACGGGCGAAGAGCAAACGCAGAAAGTCGTATATCTCGGTGACGGTACCCACGGTGGAACGCGGGTTTTTGTTGGTCGTTTTCTGCTCAATGCTGATGACGGGGCTGAGACCTGTTATCTTGTCCACGTCGGGCCGTTCAAGGTTGTCGAGAAAATTGCGCGCATAGGCCGAGAACGTCTCAATATAGCGTCGCTGCCCTTCGGCGTAGAGGGTGTCGAACGCCAGCGACGACTTGCCCGAACCGCTCAGTCCCGTAATCACCGTCAGACTGTTGCGCGGCAGCGTCACGTCCACGTTTTTCAGGTTGTGCACCCTCGCTCCGTATATCTGTATTTGTTCTTCAGCCATTGTGTCTGTGCTGTTTTTCTCCGCTATTGCGCGCTGCCGCTCTCGGTGTAGGCGTGCAGCACGTTGATTACCTTCTTAATGTTGTACTTCTTTCCGTCAGCTCCCCGAGCCTGCAAGTTGAGGTAGTAGCCGCCGTCGGGTACGGCATGCCCGTTGGCACGCCCGTCCCAGCCTCCGTCAATGTCGGTCCACTCATAGAGTTTCTTGCCCCAGCGGTCGAACACCATTGCCTTGAACTCCACGATGCTCTGGTAGCCTTCTTTCACGCGGAACACGTCATTCACGCCGTCGCCGTTTGGGGTAAAGGCGTTGGGCACTTCGAGCTTCGATTCGCTGATGTTCACGGCGAAGGGCTGGTCCATTTCGTAGAGGATGGTGTCGTTGCCCTGTACAAAACTGATGCACAACTCTATCTGGAACGAGCCGGTCTGGGCAAACTCGTAATCGGTGTCCTCGTCGTAGCGCACGAGAAAGGGGCTGCTTTCGTTTTCGCGCGTAAACCGCCACTCGTAGAGGGGAGTATAGTCGCCCACGTTCTCGGGGTTGGCCTTGAACGAGGCTTTGAGCGGTGCCGACCCGTCGTAGCTGTCGGCGGTCTCCTCCTGTCCGTCGGCGGTGACGTAGGTCATGGTGGGGCTGGCCGTCTGCGAGCGCACGGGCGTTACGGCAACGAGCAGCCACACAAGAAGAAGCGCGCGCATTATGTTCATTTCCGAATGGTTTTTGGGTGGTTGTCCAACGGGGCGCGCCCTCATCAACGCCGGGGGACGGCCTTCTTTCGTTGGAAAGGCAAAGGTAGATATTTTTGTGCATAATGCATAGATACCCGCCCGTTTCGCCTCGCCGCCGCGTTCTCCGGGCAACTTCCCAGCCGTTGTTTCACCCCCTTTTCCCCTGTTAAAACGGCAAGGCGAATTTTCCGCCCCATGCGGCGGAGCGGCGGCTGAGACAGGGCGTTTCGGGCTGTCAAAAGGATTGTGCGAAAATGTTAAAGTGCTGATAATCACGTGGTAATGCTTTTCAGTTCCGGCAAGAATGCTTACCTTTGCAACCGTAAACCTCACGAGGCGGACACCGTTTCCCCTTCTTCGAGAGCCTTTCGGGCTTGTTCGGGAAACGGCGAACTTACTCTCTTCGTATGCAGAGTAAGCCAATCCCATAGTGCATCCGTTGTTGAATATTTATTGTTTTGATTCCGTTCAACAAGGCACGAAAGCAGTGTGGCTAAACTGCGTTTTTCTTATGCCGAACCTCGTTCGGCACCGCCGCAACGGTCCTCGTGGCAAATAGAACAAAATGAAATTAACGAAAGCATTTCTTACATTAGCATCAATCTTAGCGTTATTCACCCTATCTACGCTTTCGCTCAGCGCGCAGTCGCAGGGCAAAGCATCCTATTACAGCAACAGTCTGCACGGCCGACGCGTTAGCGACGGCTCGCGCTATCACAAAGATTCCCTCACCTGCGCTCACCGCACGCTCCCTTTCGGCACGCTGCTCAAAGTGACCAACAAGGCCAACGGCAAGGAAGTGGTGGTAAAGGTGAACGACCGCGGCCCGTTCATCAAAGGACGCGTGGTTGACCTCTCAATGGCCGCCGCACGCGAACTCGGCATGGTCAGCTCGGGCGTAGCGTCTGTCACCGTGGAGCAAGTGGGCTCTCAGAACAAGCAAGAAGGCTCCGCCGGCATGGAAGAGACGCTCGGCCTGCCCGAAATCAAATACCTCGACCCGGCTACGGGCCAGTACTACACCATGGAGGAATGGAAACAGCGCGGCGAGAAAGCACGCCAGCAGCACATGGCCGAACTGCGCAAGAAGCAGCAGCCCCGCTACCACATCCTCGGCACAAAACTCACGGCCAAAAACCTCACGAACCAATCCGGCAAGAAACAGGCTAACTGACAAACTGCCCGCCCCCGGGCAAGCCATCGGGCGCAAGGCACGCCATGAGGCGGACACCCTGCGCAGCCTGACACTCAAACGGAATCAAAATACGGACATCTCGCTTTCAGCCAACGCCACGGCGTGCTGAAAGCGAGATGTCCCGTTTTACAGGTCTTTCAACGCTACAAAGTCGGCGCAAACTCCCTTGAAATTGGCGTACGCCGTACGGGCTGCGTGTGTAGGGCATACGGCTGACACACGCAACCCGTACGCCCGACGAGCGTCGCCCGTACGGTGTACGGCAAAATGTCGGGGAATTTTGCCTACTTTCTTTCGAAGAAAATCCGGCAAACGACGGGGCGGCAACCGGCACAAACTTTGCGGCAGCTGCCGCCTCAACAAATTTTTAGCTATACCTTTGCACTTGCATGCGGATAAGGGAAACAGGTGCGACTCCTGTGCAGTCCCGCTGCTGTATGTCCATTCTATCTCGGCGCGCCACATTGGCCACTGGTTCGGAGCAACACGACTGCGAACCGGGAAGGCGGCCGCCGGGGGACAAGCCAGAATACCTGCCGCATAGCCCACAGCCCGAGGCACATGAGCCCGGCCGCGGAACGCCCGGACACGCCCCCGAGGAGGGGAAGCCGGGCCGAAGAGGCAAAATGCGCAACGACAAATCGCACACAAGCCCCTTTCCACCACCCGTCATACATAACGTCAAAAAACGCCCCCGTGCTATCTATGCTCATGGGGATGTGCCTGTTTGCACCTGTGCATCCCGACTCATTAGGAACTGCCGAGGTGACGGCTGCGCGCCGCGTGGCCGGCATAGCCACCGCCGTACCCGTGCAGCGCATCGACTCAGCCGACATTGTGCTGCGTGGCATCACCGACACGGGCGACGCCCTGCGCCGCTTCTCGGGCGTGAACCTGCGCGACTACGGCGGAGCGGGCGGACTGAAAACGGTGAGCGTGCGCGGCTTGGGCGCAGGCCACACAGCCGTGACCTACGACGGGCTTAGCGTGAACGACACTCGTCAGGGGCAAATCGACCTCGGACAGTTCAGCATTGACCGCCTCGGCAGCATTGAACTGCAAACACTCGAAGGCGGCTCGCTTCTCTGCCCCGTGCGCAATGCGGCGGCGGCCGTGGTGAGCCTCTGCACGCCGTGGAACGAAAAAAACGACACCCGCTGGCACGGCTCGGCCACCCTGCGCCAAGCCTCGTTCGGCACGTACGCACCCTCGGTGTTCGTGAGCAAACGGGTGGCTAAAAGCACACTCATAAACACCAGCACGGACTATTTTTTCGCCCACAACGACTATCCTTTCGTAGTAGAGAACGGCGCAGCCTCGCAACACCTGCGCCGGACGAACACACGCATGCAAAACGTGACGGCCGAGGGCAACCTGCGCCACCGCTACGGGAGCGGAGAGCGCAACGGCGAACTGAACGCCAAAATATACTTTGCGCACAACTACCGCCACCTGCCCGGCATGGTGCTTTACTACGTAAACGAGAACAACGAGCGGCTGCTCGAAGAGAACGCCTTTGCGCAAGTGCAGTGGAGGGGGCAAACGGGCTCGTTGCGCCTCTTTGCCGCCGCCAAGCACAACTGGCAAACGAGCCAGTACGACAACTACGACAAGCAGTACCCCGGCGGAGTGAACAGCCAGCACTACTGGCAGCGCGAGACGTACGCCTCCGCAGGAGCGTCGTACGATATTTCGCCCGGCTTGCAGGCCGCCTACGCCACCGACTTTGCCTATACCTCACAGAACAGTAACGTATCGACCGACCGCCGCACCGAAAGGCAGACGTGGCTGCAAAGCCTTACGCTGGGCTACCGCACAGACTGGCTGCAACTGACCGCCCGCGGCATCTGCCACCAATATTGGAACGGCATGGAGGGCGGCGGCTCGGCGCGCGACGCAAAAAAACTCACCCCCTCGTTCACAGCCTCGGTAACGGCCGTGCGCAAGCCCTTCCTGCTCACCCTTCGGGCTGGCTATAAGGAGGCGTTCCGTATGCCCACGTTCACGGAAAGCTACTACTACCACCTCGGCTCGAAAACCCTGCTGCCCGAACTCACACGGCAGCTCTCGGCCGGCCTGACGCTGCAAGCCAGCGTGGCTAAGTGGTGGAACACGCTCGCTCTGACGGCCGACGTCTACCGCAACCGGGTTAGCGACCGCATTGTGTCCATCCCCTACAACCTTTTCGTCTGGAAAACGGTCAACATGGGCGACGTGCGCACGCTGGGCCTGGACCTGACGCTTCAAAGCAAATGGCAACCGGCACGCAAGCACAGCATACTGCTCGCCGCTAACTACTCGTGGCAGCAATGCCGCGACTACACCTCGCCGCAGGAAAGCTCGTGGCACAAACAACTGGCCTACACGCCGCTACACAGCGGGGCAGCGTCGCTGACGTGGCTCAACCCTTGGCTTTCGCTCGTGGCGCACACTACTTTCGCCTCGATGAGATGGAGTACCAACAACCACCTGCCCACCACCAGTTTGCCAGCCTACGAGGAGTGGGGCATGGCGGCGTTCAGACGGGTCAGACTATCGAAAGGCATCGAGGCAGAAGTGCGCGCCGACCTTATAAACGCCTTCAACACGCGCTACGAGGTGATACGCCGCTACCCCATGCCCGGCCGAAGCTACAAGGTGAGCGTAAAAATCGAATTCTGAGAAACAATCCACAATCATAAACTTAAACACACGCAACTATGCTGAAAGAATTGAAGTACGCAGCCTTTGCGCTGCTCATCGCTACGGGTTTCGCCGCCTGTTCTGACGACGAAGGGACAGACCCCGTGAATCCCATGCCGTCCGTTCGCGGCGAAAAGGGTTTCTACGTGATTAACCAAGGCAGCCAGGGCACTATCGACGGCACCATTTCGTTCGTATCGGCGACCGACAGCACCAACAACGAGGTGAGCGACCTGTTCAGGGCGGCAAACAACCAAAGTCTGGGCGACTCGCCTCAGAAAGCCATCATCTACGGCTCGAAAATGTACGTGCCGGTTTACGGTTCAAACACGCTTTGGGTGCTCGATGCCAACACGCTCAAAATTATCAGTCAGGTAAAAACCAACCAGCCCGAGGGCGTTTGCGCCTCAAGCGGCTACGTGTTCGTTTCGAACAACGACGGCTACGTGACCCGCGTGGACACTACGGCCTACAACGCTTCCACTCCGCTCGCCGTAGGACCTAACCCCGCAGAACTCACGGCAGTGAACGGCAAGGTGTACGTGAGCATCAGCGACGGCTACAATTATTCGGAAAACTACGTGAACGGATTTAAGGTAGCCGTAATCAACGCCACTTCGTTCACCAAGGAAAAGGACGTGACCGTGGGCATGAACCCGGGCGGCATAACCTCCGACCGATTTGGCAACGTGTTTGTGGTTTGCCGAGGCAACTACTTCGACGTGACCGCCGAGGTGTGGAAAATCGACGCCACTACGGGCAAGGCAACTGAGTTTGCCCCCGGCTCGCTCATCGCCACCAACAACCAGGAACGCAACTCGCGCACCACACAAGCGGAAGACGTTATCTACATCCTCAATTCGCAGAGCGATTACAGCAACTGGCCCAACGTGACTACCATTGTGAGCGGTGCCGTATATGATACCGCGACCGGCGAGAAGAAGGTTGAAAACCTCATCCCCTCAGACCATTCTCCCGCCTCCCCCATCTCGATGAACGTGAACCCCAACGACGGGCTTCTCTATATCACCACGCAGGCCTCGGCTTCGGGATACACCGACCCGGGCTACGTGATGGTCTACAATATTGACGGCACATTCGTGAAGCAATACAACGCAGGCGTTCAGCCCTTTGGCGTAGTGTTCAAGTAAGGCGTTGCCGAATAAACACTATTGGCAGGATTTCTCTCCGTGAGAAATCCTGCTTTCTTTGTTTGGAACATTTGGAAGTAAAACGGAGTGTACCTAATTTTGCCAAAAATGCGGAAACGGATATGATAGGCATCAACAAAAGAAAATTGCCGGTAGGCATTCAGTCGTTCAAAGTCATCAGAGAAGAGGGGTATGTTTATGTAGACAAGAGCGACATTGTTTGGAATCTGGCGAATTGCAGCAAAAAATACAATTACCTTAGCCGCCCGCGCCGCTTCGGCAAGTCTATTCTTGTAGACACACTGCAAATGTATTTGGAAGGTAGGAAAGAACTCTTTGACGGATTGAAAATCATGCAGTTGGAGAGCGAATGGCGGCAGCATCCAGTCATCCGACTCGACCTAAGTCTTGGCGGTGCAAATGCAGACACCTTGCGTTCGTATCTTGACATCCGCTTTGAATCATACGAAAAGAGATACGGCATCACTCCAAAAGCTACAGCCAAACTCGCCGATCGTTTGAACGCCATCATCGTCACTGCCTATGAACAGACGGGGCAGAAAGTTGCCATCCTCATCGATGAATATGACTCGCCTCTCCAACATTCTTGGCACACTCCCGAACACGACAAGTGTACGGATGTGTACCGTGAGGTGTTTGCAGTTCTGAAAGCGGCAGACGAATACGAGCGGTTAGTGTTCATCACGGGTATCACCAAGTTTACTCAAATTTCCCTCTTTTCCGTGTTAAACAATCTCACAAACATCAGTTTTGAACCTGAGTACGCCGCCATCTGCGGCATCACGGAAAAGGAAATCAGCGAGAACTTCCGACCAGAGCTGGAATGGATGTCGAAGGTGAACGGGTGGACCTTGCAACAGACTCACGACCGGCTGAAAGACTATTATGACGGCTACCACTTCAGCCGCCGTAACATGACAGATATTTACAACCCGTTTAGCCTAATCAACGCCTTAGACACTCAGGAACTCCGCAATTTTTGGGCTGCGTCGGGCGCAACATTCATGCTTCCGAAGTTTGTTGAAAACATTGATGTTTACTTAGAACACTTCGCCCACTGCTACGTAGACAGTACCACATTGGAAACGAGCGATGTGAGCAATGGCGGGGCCGAACTATTTCTCTATCAGTCCGGATACCTTACAATTAAGGGATACGAAGACGAGGTATATACGTTAGGATTTCCAAATGAAGAGGTAAAGCAATCTCTTTACAAAGTGGTTGTGCCGGCACTAACGCTGCGTACAACAGCGCAAGTAGTCTCCACTCAGAGTCTGCTGTTGAAGATGGCTAAAATTGGCAATGTCAACGAGGCAATGAAAGCCCTCAAATCGCTTATTGCCGATGTGCCGTACAGCAACAAAAAACTCGCCTCAATGGATATGGAGGAACGCTATCGCCTTATCATCAGCACCATATTCAACGCCATTGGTCTGAAAGTGGAAGTAGAGCGAATGATAGCCACCGGAAGAATTGACATGGTTGTACAAACGTCACAATACATCTACGTTATAGAACTAAAACTGAGGAACAACGGCGGCAAGGATGCCGCCTCGCAGCAAATCCTTGACCGTCAATATATGGAGCCATTCAAAGCAGACAAGCGACAGGTTGTAGGTTTGGCTATCGAATTGGACGAAGAGGGAAAAGGTATTTTAGATTGGAAGGTTGTAGACGGCAACAAGTAGTTCTTTGCTGTCCATGGCAACAATCCAATATAGAGAAGTTCAATATGCGAATAGCTTCTTCAGCAAAAATGACGCAGTGACTATATCCAGCGAAAAAGGTTGAAAGCCTTTCTTGTCCCGAGTTCGGGACAAGAAAGGCTTTCAGCTTATTTTCGGTTCTCGGCGTTACCAGATGTCCTCGCCGTCGGGCGAATCGTAAACCGAACGCGGGCAGAATTCGAAGTAGTCAAGGTAGAACTCCGTCTTATCGTTTTCGAGTACGCTCTTGAAACGCAGGTAGTACGTCTTGTTTTTGTCGAAGTACTGACTCTTCAAGATGTAGCGAAGAGGCGCACCGAAGTAGGTTGAGTTGTCGTAGTTGTGGTTGCGGGTAGAGGTCTTACCCTTTGTAGCACCGATGCAGTAATAGTTAGCACCCTTCATGTAGCCCTGATTGCGCAGGTTGCGGTCGCTCTCGCGACAAGCCTGCTCATCGTTGGAGTTGTCCTCATCCGAAACCCAAGGCTTGCCCGGGAAGTCGGGTGAGGAGAGAACCTCGCGCTGGTTGATAGGCAAACCAGTAGGCGTGGAGGGGAAAGGTTTGTCGTCGAGGTAAACCTGCATCATTGAACGCTTGCCGTTGTTCTGCGAAGCCATGCGAAGTTCATAATATCCGCTCACCGGCACGGGCGGCAGTTTCACAACCAAGTCGTACACACCCATCACAAGGAACTCGTCGCCCTGCGCATCGGACCACCCTGCGCCAGAACCCGTTTTGACAGTGAGGTAGCAAACCTTGGTGGAGCTGCTCTCACGGGAGATGTTGCTGAAATAGCCCGTCGGGAACACACGGTATTCTCCGCCAATGCGTACATCGTTGGAAAGTATTTCGGGAAGCATTGTGGTGAAGTCCATTCGAATACGCTCCGAGCCGAGAGCCTGACCGGTTTCTTCGGTGTTGATAAGGATGTGGTCAATTGTATATATATAACCGTTGATAGCCGAACCCGACTGCACGGAAGTGTTGCCATTCTCGTCGGTATATTCGTTCTTCTCGTAGACGCGTACGTTCAGACCGTTAGTCACGGTGTTGGGCGTAAAGCTCAATTCCTCGTAGTTGCCCGTAAACGTATTGTCGTACTTGCTGATGCGGTTGAGGTAGTATTCGTGATTGCCCTTTGCAAGCTGCGTCACCTTGAGGAGTGCGCGCTTCGGACCTACGGTGGTGTAGTAGTCCCACACGTTGACGGAATAAAGGTTCGTCTGCGGATTGCCGGCATCCGAGCCGAAATCGTAGTTGAACTCGTTGTAGTGCTGCACAATGCCGTTGAGAGGCATACCGCCGTAAATGAAGTGGTAAGCCACAAACTTGTTGACAGCGTTGTCGGCGTTGGTGCAGTCGTCATTGCCCTTGCCGAGCAAGTCCTCGCACTGCTTCTTTATCACGCTGTAAATATCATCCCAGTTGTCGATGTTTCCGGTGAGTTTGTTGTACTTCGGCGCGGGGCAGCCCCATTCCTTTTCAAACACGTCGTCGGTCTCGACAAAGCCCGTATAGCGTACGCGGCGCTTCTCCATAAACTTCACCTTGTGGTTGGGGTCGGAGGGGATAGGAGTTTCGGTTGTTCCGATTTTGCTTGCCCACTCGCGAAGGTAATTGTCTTCCGCGTCGGCCTGGCTCGCGAGGGAGTCGGTCCAGGTGGTTTCTTTAAGCAACTGCCCGAGGATGCGTGTATTGGGCGTGGCGGCTATCACCTCGGCTATGCTCTCCGTGGTGGGGAACACCACGCCGTCAAGCACATGGAGCATACCGTTGCTTGCCTCGATGTTACTTTCTACCACCTTGGCATCGCCGTTGATGTAGTAGTCGTTGTCGGCTTTTTGCTCGCTCGTCAAACGACGGTCATCAAGCGTAGCCAGTACGAAAGTTGTGCCGTTTGAGGGAAAATCAGCCAGTTCGTAGGCCGACGACGACCCGTTGTCGATAATACAGTTGTAGGCCAACACCTTTTTGCGGTCGTAAGGCACGCTGTCTAGCGAGGTCACGCCAAACTCGTCCTTGATGAACTTGCGCAGAGCCTCGTTGGTAGGCACTATTACGGTGTAGTTGCCGCGCGCACCCAGCACGCTGCGCAGAGTGGATGCGTTGTCGGACACACCGAGTTTCACCTCGGAGAACAGTTGCAAGATATCGGAATATTGATCGGGGTCGGACTCGAGAAGTTCTACAATCTGCTTCTTCGACGCTATGCTGTACGAGCTTTCATCAATCTTCTCCTTGCAGCCAGTGAGCGTGCCAAGCGTGGCCAATCCGAGCAAGGCGGCGGCAAAAGTGACGTGTATCTTCATCATTTGTTATTTTCGTTTGTTACGTAACTATCCGCAAATGTATTAAAATATCATTAAACACACGACCGCCGACCACGTATTGCGCATTTTTTGACTGACGCTTACCCATTCCACACAACAGCGCGCCCCCCGTGCAACGATTGTTGCCTGAGGGACGCGCCTGTCGATAATATGCAGTTGTGTTGTTTGCGCCTTAAGGTTTAGAAGTCGCCTCCAAAGCCTCCGCCGAATCCGCCTTGGGGCATTCCGCCACCAAAGCCGCCCTGTCCGCCTTGGCGCATCTGACCACCGGGACGACCGCCTTGCTGCGGACCGCGGTTAGCGTTCATTGCCGGACGGCAGAAGATTGTGAGCATCTGCTGCGGAGTGAGTTTCTCCTTAAAGCGTGCGTAGTAGGCACGCTTGAGTTGCAGTTCCTGCTCCTCCTGAGCAAAGGTTTCCTCGATGCGCTTCGTGGCCTGCTCGTCGGTGAGTTTGCCGCGTTCGCTTTCTTTGCTGTCCTTGTCGGCCTTTTGCTTGTCGGCCTTTTCGCCATCGGGTTTACCGGCAGGGCGGCGCACGCTGCGCAGGGTGTCCTGGTATTCAGCGTAAAGGGGGATGAACCACTTCTGGAGTTCGTCGCTAAGCTTCAGCTCCGTAGCCATTCGGGTGGCCTGGCGAGTGCCGGCCTCCTTACGGTCAGGGCGTTCGTTCTTGTCTTCTTTTTTGTCGCGTGCAGAGAGGGTGAGTGTCGAGCCCATTGTGAAGGCTACGAGCAATAACAGAAAAATTCTTTTCATATTCTTTCGTTTTGAATGTTTGGGAGTGTGGCCGCCCATCCATGGCAAGGCGGTTACGTACGTAGGACGGGCAGAGGGAAAAATGGTTTAAGGCAAAGGCTTCCGAACTCGACAAAATGCGTTGTTTTGTAGACGAAAACGGCTTTTGCTCCACGCTATCCAAGAGTTTTCGGCAAAGAAAACCTAACTTTGCCACACTTGGTTTGAGCCGCTCGGAACATACGGCCACACCTATAATATATACACAAACCTCTACCCCTATGACGATAGACCACGTGATAGATGCCGCGCTCAAAGCCGGGCGCGCCATCATGCAGATATACACCCACCCCGACCTAGACTGGCAGGTGGAGCGCAAAGCCGACAATTCGCCCCTGACAATCGCCGACCGCAGTTCGCACGAGGTGATAGCCGAAGCCCTGTCAGCCAGCCCATACCCGCTGCTCAGCGAGGAAGGAGCGCACCTGCCCTACGAAGAGCGGTGCACATGGCACTCACTGTGGATTGTCGACCCGTTGGACGGCACAAAGGAATTTTTGAAAAAGAACGATGAGTTCACTGTGAACATAGCCCTCGTGACCGACGGCGTACCCGTGTTGGGTGTCATCTACGTGCCGGCTCTCTACCGCCTCTATTGGGGGAGCAAGGGCGAAGGATCTTATACCGCCACGGTTGACCCCGAGACATACACTGTGGGACAGGCAGAGCGGCTTCCCCTAAAAGGGGCTGACCTTGGCCGCCCGTACCGCGTAGTTGCCTCACGCTCGCACCTTTCGCCCGAGACGCAACAGTTCATCGACAACCTGCGAGCCTATCACCCCGACCTTGAAACAATGAGCGCAGGTTCGTCACTCAAAATTTGCCTCGTGGCGGAGGGAAAAGCCGACGTATACCCGCGCCTCGCCCCCACAATGGAGTGGGACACGGCTGCCGGACACGCCATTGCGCTTGCCGCCGGTCTGCAAATGCTTAACGCCGAAACCGACGAGCCACTCCGTTACAACAAAGAAGACCTTCACAATCCGTCGTTCATAGTCAAATAGTCTGCGCATCGTCGCTGAACATACATTTCCCTTACCCATGCCCTTGTTTGTCGTATTCATTCTGTTCCTTGTTATCCTTGCGCTGATAAAGGACCGTATGCGCCCGGGACTTATTCTCTTTTCGGGTGCAGTGGTGTTCCTGTGCGCCGGCATTCTTTCGCCTAAGGAACTGCTCGAAGGCTTTGCCAACAAGGGCATGATTACGGTGGCCATGCTCTTCCTTGTGAGCGAAGGCGTGCGCCGCTCGGGACTGCTCGAAGCGTTACTCCGCAAACTTCTGCCGCAGAAGCAGGGAGCAAGCGTACGCAAGGTGCAGAGCCGCATGCTGCCCATCATAGCCTTTATATCGGCATTTCTCAACAATACGCCCGTAGTGGTGATTTTCGCCCCGATGATTAAGCGTTGGGCTGAAAAGCACGGCGTAGCGGCCACCAAACTGCTCATTCCGCTCTCGTACGCCACTATCCTCGGCGGCGTTTGCACGCTTATCGGCACCAGCACGAACCTTGTGGTTCACGGCATGGTTATCGACGCAGGTTTCAGGGGCTTCTCCATGTTCGAACTGGGCAAAGTGGGCGTAATCATTGCCCTTGCCGGCTTGCTCTACATTTGGATTTTCTCGCCCAAGCTACTGCCGTCGGAACGGGCTGACAGGGAAGAGGCAACCACGTCTGACGAAAAGGGACGCGGGCTGAACCGCATCGAGGTGGTGCTTGGCGCGCGCTTCCCGGCTATTAACCGCAAGGTGATGGACTTCGACTTTAAGCGCAAATACGGGGCGGACATCCTTGAACTGCGCCGCGCCGGCCTGACCATGATTATGCACGACATGCGCCACGAGCGTTTCCACGAGGGCGACACGCTCGTGTTGCTCGCCGACGACAACTTTATGAGCAACTGGGGCGACTCATCGTTTTTTCTCATGGTGTCGAACGGAAAAGATGCGGACTTCAAAATGCCCCGGTGGAAATGCTGGCTGGCGGTGGTGCTGCTCGTTCTGATGATTGCCGGCGCAACGATAGGCGAATTGCCGGCTGTGCGCGAAGCCGTTCCGCGGATGAATCTCGATATGTTTTTCTTTGTAAGCGTGGTGACGGTGTTAATGGCGTGGCTCAACATTTTTCCAGCCCGCAAATACACTAAGTTCATCTCGTGGGATATTCTCGTTACCATTGCCTCGGCCTTTGCCATAAGCCGTGCCATGCAAAACTCCGGCATGGCTGATATGGTGGCGCAGTTTACCCTCGACCTTAGCCGCCAGTGCAGCCCCATCGTGCTGTTGGGCGTGATTTTCATCATTACGAATATCTTCACCGAACTGATGACGAACAACGCCGCCGCGGCTCTGGCATTCCCCATATCCCTAAGCCTTGCACAACATATGGGGGTAAGCCCGATGCCGTTCTTCGTAACCATTTGCATCGCCGCCTCGTCGAGTTTCTGCACGCCCATAGGTTATCAGACCAACCTTATCGTACAGGGCGTGGGCAACTACCGTTTCAGCGACTTCGTCCGCGTGGGCCTGCCGCTCAACATCATCTCGCTCATCATCACGCTCATCGTAGTTCCGTTCTTCTGGCCATTCTGAACAAGGGGAACTTTACACCGCTTAAACACACCTGTACAATTAGGGCTGATACCTCGCTTGAAGTATCAGCCCTAATTTGCGTCTGACCATAATCACGGGAAAGAGCAATGCCTATCCCACAAAATAGTTGTGCTGTTCAAGAAAATGGGCAATGCCGTCGTTGTCGTTGCTGAGCGTAACGAACGCAGCAGCCTCGCGCACCTCGGGGGCGGCATTTGCCATAGCCACGCCGTAAGCCGAGAGACGGAGCATGGAGAGGTCATTGTAGCCGTCGCCAAACGACACAAGACTGTCGGTTGTGAGACCAAGATGCGAGAGCAAACGCTGGAGCGACTGCGCCTTGTCGATGCCTTTCGGTACTATCTCAACAAAGAACGGGGCAGAGCGGTACGCCTCGACATGGTCGCCTACGAGGGCGGCAATCTCCTTTTCGGCTTTCTCCATCAAGGCAGGTTCGCCGGCGAGGAGTAATTTCACGGAGCGAGGAGCGAGACTTTCTGCCAAATTGCCTACACGCCGCAAGGGCATACGGTTAATGCGGCTTTCCTCACGGGCATAGGGGTTGTCCGGCAACTCGCTCACAATTTCTTGCCCCACATATCCCAGCAAAGTATAATGGTTCCGGCGCGAGTAGTCTATAAGCAGCGGTACCGCCTCAGGGGGCAACGTATTGGAATAGAGTTCCTCCTTGGTGCGCCAGTCCACTATTTTTCCACCGTTGTAGGAGAGGATGTATCCGCCCTCAGTCTGCAAGCCGAGTTGGTCGGCCAAGGGGGCTATGCCGTAGGTGGGACGGCCAGAAGCCAGCACAATGGTGTGACCGAGCAACTGGGCTTTTTTCAGGGCTTTGAGGGTAAGTGGCGTGATTACCTTTTCGCTATTGGTAAGTGTGCCGTCAAGGTCGAGAGCTATGAGCATATTGTACGTTCGTTGAGGATGAATATCAGAAAAGCTGGCGCGCAATCTCCCACATCACGATGCCGGCCGTAACGCTCACGTTGAGCGAATGTTTTGTGCCGTATTGTGGAATTTCAAGGGCTTGGTGGCAAGCGTCGACCACTTGCTGCTGCACGCCCTTCACTTCGTTGCCCATCACCAAGGCATAGTGTTTACCCGGGGCAAAGCGGTATTTACCGAGCGTTTCGCTCCCCTCCACCTGCTCCACGGCAAGGACCGTGTACCCCTCGGCTTTGAGCCGCTCCACCACACTGAGGGCGCTTTCGGCGTAATCCCACGCCACAGAGTCCTCGGCTCCGAGAGCCGTTTTGTGGATTTCGGGCGAGGGAGGCACGGCGGTGATGCCGCACATATAAACCTTTTCCACGCGGAATGCATCAGCCGTACGCAGCACGCTGCCCACATTGTGCTGGGAACGGACGTTGTCCAGCACCATAACGAGGGGCAACTTCTCCGCCTCTTTGAATGCGGCCACGTCCATACGGTGAAGGTCCTCTACGGTTAGTTTGCGCATATTTGTTGTGTACTTTTTCTTGATAATGAGTGATGGCGAACGGTCGGAAGCCGCTTGCCGTGTGCAAAAGTACGAAAAACAGAGCCGTGGACAAGACTGTTGAAAACCCGTGGACAACCCGTGGAAAGCAGATTGGATAACTTTCCGTCCCGGAGCGGTTCGGGCGTTTTCAGGTTATACACCGATTCACAGCGTTCTCCATACCCTTTCCACAACTCCTGCCACCGATTTGACGGAATGAAGTTTCATTTTTCTTTTCCGCATCCCCGTTTTCCACAGGGCGGGGACAAATCACACCTTTATATAATATAAGCCTATTAAGGTCAGGACTTTTACGCCCCATCCGCCTTGTGGACAAAACTGCGCATAACCACAGCCGCACCGTGGACACCGAAATAGCAAAATTTAGGGGCGGAAAAGTATTCACACAATCCACTAACTATATAACCCATCATAGCATTCTTTCGTTTTTATAGAGAAACAAAAGAAAGAAGAACAATAGATGATAAGTTGACGGGTGGGTACGGTGGATAACGCGGCAGAGGAGAATGAGGGCGATCTCCGTGCAAAAAAGCCGTTCTATTTGTGTGACGGGATTGGAGGGATAATTGAGGGCTTTGCACTAATTTTGCAAGACGATGGAAGACGCAATAAAGATAAAAGGCGCGAGGGTCAACAACTTGAAGAACATAGACCTTGAAATACCGCGCGGCAAACTCATTGTGGTCACGGGACTTTCCGGCTCCGGAAAGTCGTCGCTGGCTTTCGATACGCTCTATGCCGAAGGGCAGCGGCGCTACGTGGAAAGCCTTTCGGCATACGCCCGCCAGTTTCTTGGGCGAATGCATAAGCCCGAATGCGACTATATAAAAGGACTGCCTCCCGCCATAGCCATTGAGCAGAAAGTGACGAGCCGCAACTCGCGGTCGACAGTAGGTACGAGTACGGAAATTTACGACTACTTGCGTATGCTCTTTGCCCGTGTGGGACACACTTATTCGCCCGTAAGCGGCGCAGAGGTGAAGCGTCACACTGTCGACGACGTGGTGGCACGTGCGCTTACTTATTCTCCCGGCACGCGTTTCACCGTGCTTGCTCCTCTTGCTCTCCGTGCCGGTCGCACGCTCGAAGAGCAATTGCGGATGTACCTGCAGCAGGGTTTTTCGCGTATAGATGTCGATGGCGAGATAGTACGTATTGAGGACTTCGCCGACCAATTGGCGAAAGGCGAGGCGGCGGTTACTGAGGAGGCGGGAAATGCTTCTTCCAATCATTACAATTTAGAACAATTGTCGTTGTTGATAGACCGTCTGTCTGTCAGCAACGAGAAAGACACCCTTTCGCGTTTGGCCGACAGTGTTGAGACGGCTTTTTTCGAGGGCGACGGCTGCTGTATGCTCCGTTTTTATCCCGCACGTATTCTTGAAAAGTTTTCCACCCGTTTTGAGGCCGACGGCATCACTTTCCGCCAGCCCGACGACCAGATGTTTTCGTTCAACTCCCCTGCCGGGGCTTGCGATACGTGCGAAGGATTTGGCCGCGTGATAGGTATCAGCGAGGACTTGGTTGTGCCCGACACTTCACTCTCGCTAATGGACGGCGCAGTGGTGTGCTGGCGCGGCGAGAAAATGCGTATGTGGCTCGAAGAGTTTGCCCGCCGTTGCAGCCGCAAGGGACTGGATTTTCCCCTCTATACTCCTTATTATAAACTCACGCAGCGGCAAAAGGACATTCTTTGGCACGGCGACAGTGCGGAGCAACGCTTGCCCGAAGAGGAGCAGGTGACTGTAGATGCCTTTTTCCGTATGCTCGAACGCGGGCAGTACAAAATCCAGAACCGCGTCATGTTGGCGCGCTATCGCGGAAAGGCTGAATGTCCCGTATGCCACGGCTCGCGCCTTAAAAAGGATGCCGACTACGTACGGGTGGGCAACCATACCATTAGCGAACTTGTGCGCCAGCCCGTAAAGGATTTGCTCCCCTTCTTTGAAAACATAGAACTCACCGAACACGAGGCGGCCGTGGGCAAACGCTTGCTCACGGAAATTAAGAACCGATTGAGTTTCCTCGTCAACGTGGGACTTGGATACCTCACCCTCGACCGTGCGTCAAACACGCTCTCGGGCGGCGAAAGCCAGCGCATAAACCTGGCCACGTCGCTGGGAAGTTCGTTGGTGGGGTCGCTCTACATACTCGACGAGCCGAGCATCGGCCTCCACCCCCGCGACACCCGCCAGCTCATCGACGTGCTGAAAGAACTGCGCAACTTGGGCAATACTGTGATTGTGGTGGAACACGACGAGGAAATGATGCGCGCGGCCGACTACATCATCGATATTGGTCCTGAGGCCGGACGGCTCGGCGGCGAGGTGGTGTACGAGGGCAACTACGTGGAAAACGAGGAAGAATTCCCTAATCGAGATAAACTATTTGACCAGAAAACGGGCAAGTACTTGTCGCATACGCTCAACTACCTCTATGGTCGAGAGAGCGTGGCGACACCCCTCTCGCGCCGCGCATGGAACCAAAGCATCACCGTACTTGGCGCAAGGGCAAACAACTTGAAAGGTATTGACGTGGAATTTCCGCTCAATGTGCTGACCGTAGTGACGGGCGTGAGCGGATCTGGAAAGTCTACGCTTGTTCGCGACATCCTCTACCGTGCCATGAAACGGCAAATGGACGAACCCTGCGACCGTCCGGGCGAACACCGAGGACTGACAGGCAGTATGGATGCGGTAAAGGCGGTAGAGTTTGTAGACCAAAATCCCATTGGACGATCCACGCGTTCGAACCCTGTGACCTACGTGAAAGCCTACGACGAAATACGCAAACTGATGGCCTTGCAGCCGCTGGCAAAGCAAATGGGCTTTACTGCCGCCTACTTCTCATTCAACACCGACGGCGGGCGCTGCGAGGAGTGTAAGGGTGAGGGTACTACGAAGGTTGAGATGCAGTTTATGGCCGACCTCGTGCTGGAATGCGAAAGTTGCCACGGCAAGCGTTTCAAGAGCGACCTGCTCGAAGTGCGCTACGAGGGAATGAATATCTACGACATTTTGGAAATGACCGTCAACCAAGCTATTGAATTTTTTGGGCAGCACAATCAGCACCGCATCGTGAAACGTCTGCTCCCCTTGCAGGAGGTGGGGCTTGGTTACATCAAGCTCGGGCAGTCGAGTTCCACGCTTTCGGGCGGCGAAAACCAGCGCGTAAAACTCGCCTACTATTTAGCAGAGGAAAAGTCCGTGCCTACGCTCTTCATCTTCGACGAACCCACCACCGGACTCCACTTCCACGACATCAACCGCCTGTTGCACGCCTTCAACGCCCTGATAGAACGCGGACATACGCTCGTGGTGATTGAACACAATATGGAGGTGATGAAATGCGCCGACCATATAATAGACCTCGGTCCGGAGGGCGGACGCGAGGGCGGCACGTTGGTGGCAGCCGGCACCCCCGAACAAGTGGCGAAACAGGGCAAGGGGTATACTGCTAAGTGCCTGAGGCAAAGCCTCGCCAAAAAATAAAACCTGCACACCACGTACTGCTGATGCAGACGCTGGTGTACAGGCGCACTTTTGTATTCAGATTTTCAGCTTGCCGCTTCGCAGCGGTTCGGCACCGGAAAGAAGAGAGTTTAACTTCCATCGTGAGGTGCGTCAACAAGGCTCTAAACAAAAAATGGGATACCGCTGTATCCCAACCTTGTTAACCTTAAATCTAATACTATGAAAAACACGGTGCAAAAGTAGGGCTTTTGGAACAGGCTGCAAGAGGCTGCCGGTGTTTTTGAGATTAATTATAGGAATAGCGTGAGCTTTGGCAAGTGAACTTACAAAATGGCTCTTGTACAATGTTTTTGAGAAGATTAGTCCGTTGGGCATTGCGCTTCCGTAAGCGTTGCGGCTACGGCATACATTCGCCTTTCGCCTTTCAGTTTGTAACGGGCGTTGTTTACGAAAAGGGGGAATACTATGCCTACCGTCAACTCTGCAAAGACTGTCATAGTTACCGTTTACTGCGCATGAAGGACTACAAACTGCTGTTTCGCATAGCCAACTTTCAACAGGCAAGCACGTTCACCGTGTTTCCCGACAAGGACACCGATACCTTTGCCTTTGAAGTCCTCATGCTGGGCAAACGGATGAACTATATGCCGTACACAGAAACCGGGAAGGTAGAACTCATATACGCTGCCGGAAAATGGGAAGACCAAGCCGATAAACTCATCTCGCAACTTACTGAAGGCGGTATGCTGATAGTGAGAAATTTGCGTGGGCGCACCCGTCGAAAGGTATGGAAAAGTATTCTCAAGTACAAAGAGGCAGTTGTAACCTTCGACTTGGGCGACTTCGGTATCGTGATGAACCGCCCTAATTTGCAGCGTGAAAACTACGTAATCAACTATTTTTGAAAGGACACGGCTATGGCAAACATTTTCACCCGTACAGGCGATCAGGGAACAACCTCGCTGCAAAGCGGCGAAAGGGTGTCGAAAACTGATTGCCGCATAAAGTATCTCGGCTTGCTCGACGAGCTGAGCAGCCGTATCGGACTGTTTCTTGCGCACGTTGAGGCGGCCAATGTATCCTTTTTGACCATTGAAACCGAAACGCTCACAGTGGCTCAGCAACTGCTCTTTTGTATGAGCGTGGAGAACGACAATGCAAACCTCTACCCCCTGCCCGCGCAGACTGATGTAGAAAACCTTGAACGGCAGATTGTTGCGATAGACGATGAGACGGGCGGGCTTTTCAAAGGCTTTGTACTTCCTGGCGGACACGTGCTTGCCGCCGAGGCGCACGTGTTGCGCTGCCTGTGTCGCCGGACCGAAACAGTGATGTACGAAGCCCTTAGCCAGTGGCATACGCTTAACACTCGCTACGGGCAGTCTGAAACGTTTGCCTACATCAACCGCCTTTCCGACTATCTCTACGCCGTGGCGAAAAAGGTAAACCATTTTACAAATACAGACGAAAAAAATGCGGTACGGAAAAGTGTCTTTAAATAAAAAGTGTATTTTTGCGCGCAAAACGGAAAATCACCGAACAAATTACTAAGACTATGTATTGGACATTGGAATTGGCCACCAACTTGGAGGATGCTCCCTGGCCTGCAACCAAAGAAGAACTTATTGACTACGCCATGCGTTCAGGCGCACCCATGGAGGTGGTAGAAAATCTTCAGGAACTCGAAGACGAGGGAGAGGTGTACGAAACCATTGAAGACGTGTGGCCTGACTATCCCACAAAGGACGACTTCCTCTTCAACGAAGACGAATATTGATTGCTCGCAACCGGGCATCAGCTTTAAGGAAAATAAAAAGCGATATGAGAACTCTTGTATGAGAGGCTCATATCGCTTTTCAGTATTCAGTTGTTTCGAAATCTCATTGAAATTCCCTTACCTTTGTGCAGACAACTATCAAAGCATAAATGAGAAATCAGCCTATGTTTACAAAAAAATCACCCACTCAGGCAGTATTGTCCAATTATGGAAATATGACATCATTCCAATACTCTGACTACAATATACGGTTTCGCACTCCATCTAAACTCAAAAGGTACGTAGAAGTAAAGGAATGGAATAAAGGCTATATTGTGGTATTGGCTGACTATGAGGGTATAGGTGTGACTGAGGAATATATAGACTTAGTTCCAATACTAAGAAATCTGTATATCAATCCAGACAAATTTCTGCAAAATATTCAAAGCGTAAAAATTGGCAAGTATGAACAATGATATTATTACTGCAAACATGATAGTTTGTGGCTATGCGTTTACAAAAACAGAAGATTTAAATATACGGGTTTTGAATTTAAAAGAACCGCATCATGCATTAGTAATGTCGCCAAAAGGTGAGGTGCTGGAAACTACGATGGATGATGTGGAACTTAGTATAGTAGAGGAATATTGGAAGAAAAATAAAAAATATATGGAGGAACAGTATGCCTAAGTACTATGATTTTATGGTTGCCGGCTACTACCTTTATTTTACGTCTCATTGTATCATTGAGGCGATGCACGTACATGCCAGTGATAAAAAACTCACCGAGGCAGGATCTGCAAAGTTATTTGTGAAGGGCAATGGTGAAACAGAAGTGAAAACACAAGGTTTACTTACAGACCGGGAACTTCGTATAATCCGTGAATTTATAAAAGATAACTACAAGGATATGTATATCCGTTGGGCAAGTATGAGTCCAAATGGATTTTACGAAGGCTGATAGCCAGATTATGTACGCAGAAGAAAATATAGCGGTACGGAAACTATTCAAGTCTCCGTACCGCTTTGCTTATATGCCGGCTATCGAGCGTTAGAACGGATAGCCGATGGCGAAGTGGAGGCCGAGACCGTCCTTGAACCGCTCGATGTTGTAGAAGCCGCTGCGGGTGGTTTTGTAGGGGGCGTGGAGAGCAATGCCCACATCGAAGCGCAGGACGATGAAGTCGAGGTCGTAGCGCAGACCGGCACCTGTACCGAGCGCAATGCACTTAAGCGTAGAAGCGGTGAGCTGCGAACCGGGACGTTGCTCGTCGTTGCGGAGCGTCCATACGTTGCCGGCATCGAGGAACACTGCTGCGTGCAAATCGCCGAAAAGGCGGGCGCGGAGTTCGGCGTTCGCCTCGAGTTTTACGTCGCCCGTTTGGTCCATGTAGGAGTATTTTGAGTTTGCCGGGCGGTACGAACCCGGACCAAGGGTGCGGACGGTGAATGCGCGTACGCTGTTTGCGCCACCCACGTAGAACTGGTCGGAGTAGGGGGCGGCGGTGCTGTTGCCGTAGCTGTAAATTATGCCGCCAAATACGCGCGTGGCCAGGTTGAGGCTCTTGGTGAATTTGAACAGCTTGTGCGCCTCTGCGGTTACTTTCAGATATTGCGCAAAGGGATTGCCGAGAAGTTCCTTGCCTTTGGAGTTGAATTTTTTGCCGAATATGGAGTAAATGCCCGAAGTGACATTGCCCGCCTCCTTGGCTGTGAGCTGCACCCACCAGGGGTTGCGGCGCCAACTGCGGCTTTGGTAGGTGAACTTGTACGACAGGGACGGTACAAACTGGTTGCGCATCGAAAGGTAGAGCGCAGGGTTTGCGTTCATAATAGAGTCGAACGCCGCAGTGGTGTGGTTGAGTTTGTCGAAGTCGAGGCTGAAAAGTGTGAGGTCGTGCTGCGCCGTCTCTCGCTTGTACCAGTGGTAGTTTGCACTCACTCCGAAGCTCACCATGTTGAAGAACTTTGAACGGTTCTTCCAGTCGGCACTCAGGGCAAACTGAGTGGAGGAGGGGAAACGCGTGCGGCGGCGGCTGATGCCAGGAAAAACAAAGCGGGGAAACTTAAACGCCAACTCTGTGCCGAGTTCGTAGGAATTGAGCAGCGAGTTGTGTCCCTCGCTGTTGCCCGAACCTGTTTGCCACTCGTAGGAGCCGAAAATTTTGAACGACACCTTTTCGCCTCCCCGGAAGGCGTTGCGCTTTGCCAGTTCGTACGAGATGCCCGGTCCCACCTGCTGGTTGCTCTTCATCGTGGCGTTCATCTCAAAGGTGGAGTCGTAGAGTTTGTCCATCACTGCCGAAATCACCACATCGAGCGTGTCGCACGTCTGTGAAGTGTCGCGCGGCACGTAGCTCACGTCCATTTGGCTCAATACGCCAAGTTGTCCCAGTTTTTCGAGTGTCATCTTTTGGTCGTCCGAGCGGTATACCTCTCCCTTGCGGTGGGTCACGGCGTGCCGCCACATATTGGTGCGCAGAGGTATTTCCGTGCCAGAGAAGTTGTAGGTGTAGCTTCGGCGGCTTATTTGGTTGTTGAGTACGTCACTGTCGTTGCGGCGAATGTTGACGATGGTGTTGCCAATGTACCATGGGTGGTCAGCCTTTGCCGGACGCGCGTCGACGGGCAGCACTTGCAGCTGCACGTAGCCCTTGCGCTGCGTGGTGTCGGCGCGGAAGGTGGTGTAATTGTCGTTCCAATAGTAAAAGCCGTTGTTGCGCAGAAGTGCGCCCACGCGGGTTTGTTCGGCGGAGAGGTTTACCACGCTGAAAGCGTCGCCGCTTTTCAGCAGCCGCTCGCCGGTGTGCGCTTTAAGTACCGCCCAAGTGGAGTCGGGGTAAGCGAGATAGGCTACGGAGTCGAGGCGAAATAGTTGTCCGGCCTTGACGTTGTAGGCAACCTTGGCTTTCTTCTTGTTTTTTTCGTTGGTCTCTACGGCATAGTCTACTTTGCCGTGGAAATAACCGTAGTTGTGAAGCGTGTTGGTAGCTACCTTGGTGCGCATTTCGGGGCTTACCTGACTGATAAGGACGGGTTCTGTGCCGAATTTTCTGTAAATCCACTTTCCCAGTCCGCTCTTTGCGTCGTAGAAGCCGTTGTGAATCCAAAGTCCGAACTTCCACGGCCAGCTCATGCTCGATGAACCGAACACGGAGTTATTGGGCGGATAGGCCAGTACGGCGTCTACCTCTTCCTTGGCAGTGGCGAAGTCTGCCTCGCTCTGCGCCTCTTGTTGTTTCAGGGCTTTGCGTTCGGCTTTGCTAAGGTTCTTTTTGTTCTTGCCCAGAATTGAGTCTGCGCTTAGCGTGCTTTTTCCCTCAATCACGCTGTTTATCTTCGTCAGTGCGTCGGCCACGGCGGTAATTACGCCGGTGGAGTCGCGCCCGGCCTTTTTCTTGTTGAGCGCATTCGGCGAGTCGGAATACGTGATGCGGCTTATGCCCGTGTAGAGTTGCTCGTCGTCGGGCAGTGAGCGTGTGGTGGAGCAGCCGCCCAAAAGGAGCAGCGAAGGCAGCACGACAAGCCATGCCAAGGCGCGGAGCCGCAGGGAAAATGTATGGTGGGGGAGATGCGGTGTCATTCAGCGTTTGTTTTTTTCTTTTTGAAGATGAAGAGTTCGCCCAGTTTGTTCGTTTTGCGCCGCAGCACAAGGCCTGCGCCCGTTTTGGTGAGCTGCCCTTCGAGGGGGTCTTGCGTGTTGCGGTCGTAGAATACTTTCACGTAGCGCGACGCACCCTGGTCCAGACGGTATTCCACCGACACGTTGTTGATGAAACTCTCCGCCGAGTTAGTGGCATCGGCACCGGTCGACACCTTGCCGCCGATTATCACGCTGATACGGTTTCCCCAGAAGCGTTTTGAGAATTGGAAGGAGTAGTCGGTGGTGGTTGTGCCGGTCTCTGAGGTGCCGTTTTCCACGCCGAGATTAATGTCAATTGTTTTAAGTGCCGAACCGGCAATGTTCTGTATTTCGCTTTGCAGGAAGGCGTTCAGGGCGTTGCTTGCCTTGAAACCGCCCGTACCGCTCATCATCGTTTCGTCGGTCATGAACATTCCTGTGGCCATCATCGTGACGGCTGCCTTGCTGCGCTGTTCGGCCGACATGGAGGCAAGCTGGTTTTGCACGGTGAGGTCTTCGGGGGCTTCAATGGTAAATTCCAGTCCCATGTCGTTGAGCGTGCGCGAGATGTTCACGCCCACGTCGAACGTTACCGAACGCTGCTTGTCGTCCTCTTCCGTCACTACGGCCTTGGTGCGTTCCTTGGCCGTAAGGCTTAGGGTGGGGTTCATCACGTCGCCCGTAAATTCTACGTACGAGCCCTGTTCGAGTTCGAACGTCTTGAGCGGAATGACGGGCAACTGGTACTTCATTTCGCCGCTGTGGGTGGTGAAACGCCCCGTCAGGCGCATGTCGCCTTGTTTGTTCATGCGCATCGTGAGGTCGCCGCCGCCTTCGAGGTTTACGTAGCTCTGCCCGTCCTCGCTCAGGTTGCAGTGGAACTGCGCAGCGTCGCTTATGCTGATGCCGAGCGTGAGATCCATGCCGCTATCGTTGGCTTTTTTCTTCTCTTCGGTCTTGGCGGTGTCGGCAAAGCTGGTGAATTGCACAAGGTCGTGCAGACGGTCGTCTACGGAAAGGGGGGAGTCTTTCAGTATATAGGTCACGTCGGTGCGGTCGAGCAGTTCCACCTTGCCGCGTACGGAGAGGTTGTCCATTGTGCCTTTCACAGTACCCGTATAGTTGGTGTAAACCTTGCCGAAGAGCATCGACTTGGCTTTCTTCTTCGTGTTGATGAGTTCGAAGTTCTGCGCGCGCATGGCGAAGTCGAGTCGCATCTGGTCGAAGTTGCTCATGTCGAACGTGCCGTTCAGCACGAGCGGCTCTTTTCCGGTGGAGTAGAGGTTGTAGTCGTTGAAGAGAATGCGGCTGTCCTTAATGGTCACGTCGCGTTCGTCGGTGCGGAAGTCAAAGCCGTACACGTCGGAGTAGATGTGCGCTTCGTTGAGGTTGAGCGACCCGTTCACCACGGGCTTGCTCAGCGTGCCGTTTACGGCGAGGTTGCCCGCGGCTATGCCTTTGAGCGAAATGTCGGTGCCGGCCATGAATCCGTTGAGCATCTGCAAGGGGAAGTCGTGCAATTGGGCATCGCCCTCAAACGTTCCGCCGTCTTTGTCGTAGTACGTGCCGTTGCAGGCAAGTACTTCCTCGCCGTTCGAACTTATGAAGGCGGAGGCATGATGTTCGCCGCCGGTCTTTGGCAGGTATACGGCATCGATGCCCACTGTACCGAGCGCAATGTCCTCGTAGGTGAAGTTGGCGGCTTCGAGCGATGCCATGGCCGAGAGTTGCTGGTTTTTCCAGTCGTCGGTCACGTGGATGTCGCCGCTAAGCATTCCGCTCAGCTTGGGCAGGTAGGGCAGTACGGTTGACAGTTCGCCAAGGTTCACCTGGTTGACGCTGAGCGTAATGTCGTTGGCTGAATCCTTTGGCTCGCCGTACACTTTCAGACCCGTGCCGTCGTCGGCGAGCAGGTCAACGTTGGCGCGTATGCTGCGGTCGTTGCCGAGGAATATGTAGTTGTCCTTGTTCACCGTGAAGTGGCGGTAGGCCAAAACGGGGTTTTCGGGGTAAAGGTGTATGTTCACCCCGCTCTCTTGCAGGGCGGCCTCAATGCCGAGGTCTACGCCGCGCTCGCCGTCGCTGTCGTAGTAGGAGAGTTCTACCCCTGCGCCCGATTGCAGCAGGTACGAGCGCATTCTCACTTCCAGCGGATTGGGGTTTTTCTTCCCGTTCTTCACCTGTCCGCGGAGCTGCACGCCCGTGCTGTCCTGAAACAGGTGGGTGTCGATGGTGTCGAGCAGCAGTGCGCCCACGTTGAGCGACCCCATGCGGGCATTGCCCGACATTCCTTCGTCGGGGTCGGCAAGCAGGTCTACGGAGGCCGACGTAAACGAGTAGCCTTTCATTCTGGCTATGTTGTAGAGGGGGTTGTCGCGCCCGGCTTGCAGGTTGAACGCCATGCGGGGCAGCAGGGCTTTGAGCCGCTCTTGGTCTATGCTGTACGCCTTGGCTTCGCTTTCGAGTTCGGAGGCGAAACGGGTAAGGCGTGTGGTCAGTCCGGGTATGTCGCCCTTTGCCCCGAGTTGCAGGCGCAGGTCGCCGGCCGACACGTAGGCGGTGGTGGTGTCGCGGCTTGTGCCGAAGTCAAAGAGTATGTCCTTGGCCATTGCGCTCATCTTGGGCGTGGTGAAGTGGTTGTGGCAAACGCTTCCGTTGAGGCTATAGGCGGTAAACTGCTTGTTGGTCGTGGCTTTCACGTCGATGTCGGTGCCGAAGTAGAGGGTGTCTTCCGTCACGCCCAGTTTTTTCAGGTCGAGGTTGGGAAGCGAGGCTTTTAGTGCCACGTCGTAACCGCTTTTCCCGAGCAGGGCTTCCACCGTGCCGTTTCCCTCGAACAGGGAGGTCTGGGCGTTGAAGTCGGCCACGGCGCGGCTGCCGCGGAGGTTGGCGTTGAGTGCCAGTCCGCCGAGGTCGTATTTGTCGTAGCTGAGTCCGCTGACATTGGCCTTTGCCGTGAGCGTCGAACGCCCGTTGGTCACGTCGAAGCCTCGTCCGTTGGCTGAGAGCGAGCCTGTGAACGGACCTATCGGAACGCTCTTGACTATGCTTCCCACGGGGAAACTCTTTGCCGTTGCCGCCAGTTGGTAGCTCTCCGTGCGCAGGTTCACCTTTCCCTTGGCGGCAAGGCTGCCTTTGCCCACGCCGGCGTGCAGGTCTACGTCGTATGCGTCGCCGCGGAAGGCGGCTGTTCCTCGCACAGTCAGTCCGTCAGGCACGTTTACGCTTTGGCTCACCGAACGGGGCAGTAGATTACGCACCGCGGCCATGCTTTGTGTGCGCAGGTTGAAGGACAGTTTTCCGCTTCGCCAGTCTTTGAGGGTGTTCCTCACGTATCCGTTTGCCGTGAGGCGGGCTGTGCCGGGCATGTCGGCTTCGAGCAGCGACAGCAGCAGGTGGTCGATGTTTCCGCTGAGCTTTGCTTTCAGCGAAATGTCCTTTTTGGGAATTTTCCGCAATGTTTGTTTGTCAAGGAATGCCGCCCCGAGCGTACGGATGTCTTTGTAGCCTATCAGGGCATCGGCCGTCAGACTGCAATGCCCTCCTTTGCCCTCGGTGAGTGAGCGGAAGTCAAACGACACGTCGGCATCGAGGCGCGAAGCCTCGGTGCGGAGCTTCAAGGCCGGCAGTTGCAGCCGCGTGGAGTCCATGTAGATGTTTCCGCTTAGCCGTTTCACGCTAAGGCCGCACTTTTCGCTGAGCGCAAGCCCGCGCACGCCGGCTCGCAGCACGCCGTTTTCGTTGTAGCTCAGCGTGTCGAGCAAAAGCGATAGGTTGCTTACTGCCAAGTGATTGGCATCGATGCCCGGAACGCCTTTTATATAAGGTATGTCGTACGTGGCGTCGCAGTCTTTGAGCGTCAGCGATTTTACGGCATAGCGGTTGCGCCCGGTGTCGAAACTGCCTCCTCGCAGCGACACCGTACCCATGCCAGCGGCTATGAGCATGGAGTCGCCCGGCATTCGCAGACGTATCTTTGATTGTTCGATGTCGGCTCTCTCCACGGCGATGTTCCAGTGAGCCTTGCTCGTGGTGGTGTCTTTCTGCGCGGTGTCGCTGAGAGCTACCTCCACGTCGGCATTGCTAAGAAAGGCTCGGTCGAGGTTCACAAGTTCTTTCTCCCAGTCCACCCCGTGCGTGGCGGCGGTCAGCTCGCCAACCGTGCCGCTGATGCGCGTGTCGGATATATAACTCTTCGTGTCGAGTTTCAGGTCGTAAAGTTCAAAGCCGTCCACATCGGCTCTGCCCTCAAAGAGTGGGCGCAGAGCCACGTTGAGCCGCAAGTGGCGCGCGTTGAGCAGCGTGTCGCCTCCTTCTACCGCCGTCATACGGTGCACGGAAAGGTCGAGCGGAAAAGCAAGCCGCACCTCGTCCACCGTGATGCGCATGCCCATCTTCTCGCTCATAGCCTCCGCCACCTTATGAACCGCAAAATTCTGAACAGGGGGAATATATATAAGGATGGCAAGCAGCAAAAACAAAACAACAGGCGTGGCTGCAATCCAAGCCACCGTTTTCGCCGCCGTCGAAACAATCTTCATTTTCTTCATGATTGCAAATATAGCGTTTCCGAACCGCCTATATATTATATAGCGTCTCAAAAAGTCCAACAATCCCCGTATAGTAGCCCAAACTTCCCACATAGTCCCCGTACACCGCACGTCCGACGCACGTCACCCGTACGCCTCACGCATGTCACTCGTACGAGCAACGCACGTAGCCCGTACGAGAGACGACACCTTCCCTAGGGTAAGCAGCTACCAGCCCAAGTATCGTTCCAAATAGCCCAATATGCCCATCATGCCCATTGAGCCTAAAAAATCCCGCAAAAAATATGCAACAAGCAACCCGCTGAAAACCAACACTTTACCAATTTTTCGTGAAAAATAATTCAAAAATAAGTCCGAAAAGGTTTGGC
>CAVGTD010000001.1:0-137495 GCA_963632215.1 Clostridiales bacterium | reverse complement strand
AACCAAAGACAAGCATCCAAGCAACTGCTCCTTTTGTGCCGGCGACGGTTCAAACAAAGACAAAATATGGGTAAAAGCAAAACGGAGACACTGGCAACCAACCCCCGTCTGAGGGGCGATTGCCAGTGTCTCCGTTTTTTGCGGCGGGTCAGAGCCTATGGCTGGTCCGTTTTCGTTTTCAGAGCCATTGCCCAAATGCGGAAGCACTTCGTCAGGGCGATGAGGGCGAAGCAAATGGTGTTCAGCGCGAAGCACAGCACGCTCAGCCATCCCGCCATGCCCGCGGCGTCGCCCACGAGGACCGACTGCGTGGCGGCTATGCGGCTCAGCAGGTAGATTGCCGACGGCGTTTGCAGCATTTGGCATACGATGTACACGGGGATGGTGACAAGCACGAGCAGGATGAACGGCTTGCCAAACGCACGCCCAAGGGCTTCGCGGCAGCTGCGTTTCAGTCCGTCCTGCCACAGGGCGTAGCGGAGCGTCAGCACGTAGCCGCCCGACGTGAAGTACAACACCAGCAGGGGAATAGGCAGAGCCGCCCACTTGAACCATTTATAAGCCACGAAGGCAAACGGGCTGCAAAGCACGATGCAAGCGGCCGAGGCGAGCGCAACGGCCACCACCGTGCGGAGCATTGTGCGCAGGTCTGTCTTGCTCAACGTGGTTGCGCGTGCGGAGTCCAGCTTTAAGCCCTTGCGGTAATTGCGCGCCATTGCGTAAACTTTCGAGAGGAACGCAAGGTTCGCAAACACCGAGAGAAGCACGGCCGCCACGGCGCAGAGAGTGAAGAGAGCCGAAGGCTCGAGCATCAGCCGGGCTATCTGCCCGTCGCCGTCCGCCTCGACAAACAGCTGGTAAGGCACGAGGTGGCCGCACACGTACTGTTGCGCAAGTTCGAGCGCAAAGGCATCGGCCAGGCCCGTAAGGAGCAGGTAGGGCCAGAGCGGCCGCAGAACGGCTTTCCAACTCAGCGCCAAAGTCTTCCAGGCTTCGGCAATGCACGTTTGAATGTTCATTTGTCAGATGGGGATGAATGAAAAGAACGCTGCGCCCTTTCTCCGCAGAGAGGGGAGGCAGCGCCTTTTATGCGTTGATGGATTGGTTCCTTATTTCTTGTTGGGCTTTTGCAGGCCGTAGCCCTTTCGTTTGTCCTCCATGATAAGGAGCAGGGAGATGGCGATGGCTACCGCGCCAAAGGCGGCGAAGATAGTCATCGTTTCGGTGTAGTCGATAACGCCTTTGGCATCGGTGTTGGCTTGGTTCACCTTGCCTATCCACACCGGCACGAGCGAAAGGCCTATGTTCTGGATGTAGAAGATAAGGGCGTAGGCCGTGCCGAGCAGCTTCATGGGGATAATCTTAGGCACGGAGGGCCACATGGCCGAAGGCACAAGGCCAAAAGCGATGCCGAGGATAATCATTACCACGATAGCTACAATCCACGAATTGAAAGGCAGGGCGAACACAACGTGGACGCAGGTGAGCAGCACGCTGCCGATGAGCATCAGAGTGCCGCCCTTGCCGAACTTGTCGTATATGCTGCCGAATAGGGGCGTAAGGAAGATGGTGCCGAACGGGAGCATGGCGGGGATGAGGCCTGCCAGTTCGGGGGCAACGTGGTACTTGAACACCATGAGCTTCGTGGCAAACTTCAAGAAGGGGAACACGCCGGCGTAGAACATGAGGCAAAGCACGGCTACGTACCAGAAGCCCAGATTGCCGAAGAGCGTGCCGAGGTCGGAGAACTTGAAGCCTTCCTCTTCATTGCCGCTCGCAACGGCTGCGGCGGAGGCATCCTCCTTCTTGTCCATTACGCAGTAGACGATGAACGCCACCATTCCGGCGCAAAGCATGGCTGCGCCTAGGCCTACCGATGCGCTCACGCTGCCAAGAGCCTTGGCGAAGGGCAGCGACGCTGCCAGCGCGCCGGCCGTGCCGATACGGGCCAGAGCCACCTGCAAGCCCATGGCGAGGGCAAGCTCGTGGCCGGTAAACCACTTTACGATGACCTTGCTCACGGTGATGCCCGCAATTTCGCAGCCTACGCCGTAGATGGCAAAGCCCAGGGCGGCGTACACCACTTGCTGGTGGAAATCGCCGAAGAACGGAACGTGTACCATTCCGTTAAACTCGTGGCCAACAGCCCACCACTTGATGACGGCGCCGCCGAACATCAGCACGGTCGACAGAATGCCCGTGAAGCGGATGCCGAACTTGTCGAGGATAACGCCGCCGATGAAGAGCAGCAGCAGGAAAACGTTGAAGTAGCCGTAGGCCCCGGAGAAGAAGCCGTATTCGTCCGACGTCCAGCCCAGGCCCAGGCCGCCCTTCTCGCGGGCGGCGGTGAGCAGCGGTTCGAGGGGCGACATCACGTCGGTGAAGAAGTAGCCGAACATCATTGTGAAGCTCACAATGATAAGGGCGGTCCAGCGCGCCGAGGGCGAATCGCTCAGCTTCTTGCGCAGACCGTTTGCAAGATTCGTTGTCATTTAAAGTTTGTATGGTTTAGTATGAAAGGCGCGCCGCCCGGCGGACGGCGACACCCGTCTGGCGGTTATTGTGCCGTGATTAGTCCTCGATGGCGAACACTTTGTCCAGGCCGGTAAGGTGCAGCACGTTGCCGACCATGCTGTTGAGGTGGCGGAGTATCACGCGCTTGTTCTCGGCCACTTTCTTCTTTTGCAGGGCCACGAGCAGGCGGATGCCCGAACTGCTGATGTATTCCAGGGCCTTGCAGTCGACCACCACGTCGAGACCTGCGCTGTCGATGCTGCCCGTCTGTTCCTCCACTTGGAACGACGCTGCCGTGTCGAGCTTGCCGCTCAGGTACACAATAACTTGTGTGTCGGTCTTTTCAATGTCTACTTTGATTTGCATAACGTATATTCGTTCTATTAGGTTAATCTTCGCTTTTGCCCCGCCGTGCCTTTTCCGGCTGTGGCGGATTATACGCGCGGACAGGGGCTTTTACGAAAAGCAAAGTTAGGAAAAATATAAAAGGGCTTCCCAATTGTTTCGATTTTTCGCCGTTTCGCTGTCATTTCCACGGCGTATGGCAGGAAATACCTGCGGCTTTGTTGGCGTACGCCGTACGGGCTACACGTGTCGGACGTGCGCATGACGCATGCGGCCCGTACGGATGACGTGTGTAGCCCGTACGGCAGACGGCATTTTCCCGGGGCTTAGCGGAAACAACAAGCCCGGGAAACGGACTTGCGTTACCCGGGCTTGCGGCTTTATTTGAGGTACTTGTCGAGCCAGCGGAAGAATGTGCGCTGCCACAGTATGCCGTTTTGCGGTTTCAGCACCCAGTGGTTCTCGTCGGGGAAGAGCAGAAGTTGGGCGTCGACCCCTCGCATACGGGCGGCGGTGAAGGCCGATTCGGCTTGCGTGTACTCGATGCGGAAGTCGCGCTGGCCGTGAATGCAAAGGATGGGCGTGTCCCAACGGTCGGCGTAGAGGTGGGGAGAGGTGGCGAAAACCTTCTGCACCTGGCCGTCGGCGGCCTTTTTCCAGGGGGCAGAGCCCATGTCCCAGTTGGGGAACCAAAGCTCTTCGGTTTCAACGTACTGTTGCTGCGTGTTGAAGATTCCGTCGTGGGCTATGAACGCCTTGAACCGCCCGTTGTGGTTGCCGGCCAGCCAGTAGATGCTGTAGCCGCCGAAGCTGGCGCCCACGGCCCCGAGGCGGTTCTTGTCGACGTAGGGCTCTTTGCAAAGGTCGTCGATGGCGCTGAGGTAGTCCTGCATGCACAGGCCCGAGTAGTCGCCCGAAATCTCTTCGAGCCACTCCATGCCGAAGCCGGGAAGCCCGCGGCGGTTGGGGGCTATGACGATGTAGCCCTGGGCAGCCATGATCTGCATGTTCCAACGGAAGCTCCAGAACTGGCTTACGGGCGACTGCGGGCCGCCCTCGCAGAAGAGCAGCGCGGGATACTTCTTCGACGGGTCGAAGTGGGGCGGGTAAATCACCCAGCATAGCTCTTGCTTGCCGTCGACGGTGTTGACCCAACGCTCGCTCACCTGGCCGAAGGCAAGGCGGTCGTAGAAGTACTTGTTTTCCTCGGTAATTTGCTTGACGGCGGCCTTTTTCGCTTGCAGCGGCAGCAGGAAGACCTCGTCAGCCCGGCTCATGCTCTGCCGTTTGCAGTAGAGTGACTTGCCGTCGGGGGCGAGGCAGAGAAGCGAGTAGTCGGCGGTGTCGGCCGTGAGGGCGCGGTGCTCGCCGCTGAGGCTGGTGCGGTATATCTGCGTTGTGCCGTGCCATACGCCCGTGAAATAGAGCGTATGGTTGTCGTTGCTCCAGAGAAAGTCGTTCACTCCGCTCTCGAACTTCTCGGTTACGTATGTTTTCTTCCCCGTTTGCAGGTCGCAGACGCAGAGCCGCGCGCGGTCGCTCTCGTATCCGTCGCGCTCCATGCTGAGCCAGGCAATGTGCTTGCCGTCGGGCGAGAACTGCGGGTTTTGGTCGTAGCCCATGTTGCAGTCCTGCGGCTGGCGGTTGACGGCCTGGTCCTTGAGCGAACGGTCGGCCTCAACCTCGGGAGCGGCGTAGCCGGCGGGCTTGCATAGGTTGCGCGTAGAACCCGTGGCGAGGTCGTAGAGGAATATGTCGCTGTCGGTGCTGATGGCGTAGGCTTTGCCCACCTTTTTGCGGCAGGTGTAGGCAATCGTCTTGGAGTCGGGGCTCCATGCCAGCTGCTCCACGCCGCCAAAGGGCATCATGGGGCATTCGTACGGTTCGCCCTCGAGCAGATCCTTGGGACTGGTGGCCTGGCCGCCGGCGAAATCGGCCACAAAGGGGTGGGGCGCAGTGGTGACGTAGGTGTCCCAGTGCTTGTACATGAGGTCGTTGATGACCATGCCCGATGCCAGGGGCAGGTCGGCGTCGTTTTGCTGAATGCTGTGGCGCTGCGGCACTTCCATGATGAGGATAACCTTTGAGCCGTCGGGCGAGAAGAGGAAGTCGGCCACGTCGGTGTCGGTGTTCGAGGCCTGGCGGCGATCTGTGCCGTCGGCGTTCATCAGCCATAGCTGGCTTTTGCCCGAGGCGGCGGATAGAAATGCTATCTGCCGTCCGCCGTTGACGTAGACGCCGCCCTGGTCGCTCGCCTTGCCCGTGGTGAGCTGGCGCGACGCGCCCGTTTTGAGGTCGAGCGTGTACATTACGGCGTGGCTCTTGTTTTGCTTCACGCTGTAATAGGTCACGCCGTAGACGGCCTGCTTGCCGTCGGGCGAAACATGGAAGCCGCCGACGCGGCCCATGGCCCAGAGAGCCTCGGGGGTGAGGCGGTCCGACGTGAGTACGGGCTGCTGTTTTCCGATAAAGTCGGCGGCGGCCGCATTGGTCTGCGCGTCGGCCGTGACGCTTGCTGTGGTGGTTGCCAATAGCATTACCGTTGAGGTGAGGAGTGTGTGGAGTTTTATCATAACAAACGAAAAACGCAGTGTCACGCTTTCAGGCTTCCTTGCGCCTCGTCCGGACGAGCCGGCGCGGCGGGGCGGAGCGCGCTTGAAAGGGTGACGCTGCGTAAGGGGATTGAGGGTTTACTGCTGACGCTTGCCCATTTGCTGCTGGCGCTTCATGATTTCCTCCTGCTGCTTTTGCAGGGCTTCGAGGCGCGCGGCAAGTCCGCTGGGCTTTTTGTTGGGATTGTTCTTGTTTGCCTCGTAGTTGGCTTCGAGCTTGGCCAGGAGCTTCTTGTCGTCGGTTGTGCGGCGCAGGTACCACATGGTGAGCGCGCTGAACAGGAGCGAGATGAAGTAGTAGTAGTTGAGGCCGGCTGAGTACTTGTTGAACATGAAGAAGAAGAACAAAGGCATGATCATCATCATCCATTGCATCATCTTCATCTGTTGCGCTTGCTCGCCCGACATGCTCTCCTTTTGCTGGCGCATGGTCATGAAGCTGTAGAGCAGGTTGGTGGCGCAGAACAAGAGGCAGAACAGGCTGAGGTGGTTGCCCAGGCCCCAAATGTTCGTGTTCCAGGACACGAGGCTGTCGTAGGTGGAGAGGTCGTCCGCCCAGAGGAAGCTCTGCTGGCGCAGTTCGATGGCGTTAGGCACGAAGTTGAACATGGCAATCCAGATAGGCATCTGAATGAGCATGGGCAAGCAGCCGCCCATTGGGCTTACGCCGTACTGCGAATAGAGCGACATGGTCTCTTGCTGGCGCTTCATGGCGTCCTCCTGCTTGGGGTATTTGGCGGCAATCTCGTCGATTTTCGGTTTCAGCACGCGCATCTTCGCACTGCTCATGAAACTCTTGCGCGTCGGCACGTAGACAATGGCGCGGAGCAGGAGCGTGATGAGCAGAAGCACGATGCCCATGGGCAGGCCGAGGCTTGTGAGGAAGTCGAACACGTAGAGCGTGAAGAAGCGGTTGATCCACTTCACGATAGGCCAGCCCAGATAGACGAGATCCTGAAGGTCGTTGTCGTGGTCGGCGAGTTTGCACTTGTCCATCGACTGCAAAAGGCGGTACTTGTTGGGACCGAAGTAGAACTGGAAGTCCGTGCTTTGCTTGCCGCTGGCATCGAACGACGAGGACATATTGGCGGAGTAGCTTTTGAGGTATCCGCTACCCTCTTCAAGTTGCTCGCTCGCTACGTCGACCTGCTGCATCGGCTTGGCCGCAATAAGCACCGAACTGAAATACTGGTTCTTGAACGCAATCCAGTCCACGCCGCCGCTCACGCTCTCCTGGTCGGTGGAGTTTTCGTTGAGCTTCTCCGTACCCTCGCCGTGGACTTTGTAGGTAAGGGTGGAGTACATGTTTTCGAAGTAGAAACCCTTCTCGTGCTGCGCCACGCGGTCGTGCCATTTGAGCTGGATGCTCTTGGCCGTCGAGGGCAGGTGCTTTTGCATACCCTTGGTGCGCACGGAAAAGTTCAGAAGGTAATTGTCGGGCAGAAGGCGGTAGTCCACTTCGAGCGTGGCGCCGTCCTGCGCCGTGAGCTGCATCGTCACCGTGCTGTCGGTGGCGTTGACCGGCGTGAAGTAGTAGTTGGAAAAGTCCATCGTGCCCTCCTTGGTGTCGAGCGTGAAGTCAAGCCCGGCGTCCTTGGCGGAGTAGAGCAGGAGAGGGGCATTCTTATTGGCCTCAAAGTCCTTGTAGCTCTTATACTCGTTGAGAAGCACTTCGCTGACTGCGCCGCCCTTGGTGCTGACCTTTACGCTCACCTTGTTGTTGCGCAGAACAACGTCCTGCGCCTGGCCCTTGGTGGCGGCGAAGAAAGCGTCAGTGCTGTCGGCGGCCGCCACCAAGGGCTGCGCCTGGGCGGCTGCGGCGTTTTGGCTCTTTTCCTGCTTGGGCTGCGCAGTTTGTTCGGTCTGCGTCTGTTGCAAGTCCTGCTCACGGCTGCTGTTGTACCAGCTGAACCCGATAAGCACGGCGGCCAGCAGCACGAGGCCCGTAATTGTGTTTTTGTCCATAACAGTTGTTTGAAATTATCCCTCGCCTACTTGCGGCATAGACGAGGGATAACGCTTGTTCAATGAATGTATGAAAAAAGGGGATTTTACTTCTTGTTCTCGATAGCCGCCTTGACGAAGCTGAGGAACAGCGCATGCGGCTTAAGCACGGTGCTGGAGTATTCGGGGTGGAACTGCGTGCCGATGTACCACTTGCACGTCGGAACTTCCACGATTTCCACAAGGTCGGTGTCGGGGTTGGTGCCCACGCAAGCCATGCCGGCGTTTTCGTAAGCCTCGCGGAAGTCGTTGTTGAACTCGTAGCGGTGACGGTGACGCTCGCGGATAATCTCTTTGCCGTAGATAGCGCGCGCTTTGCTGCCTTCGCGCAGGGTGCACTCGTAGCCGCCGAGGCGCATCGTGCCGCCCATGTTGGTGATGTTCTTCTGGTCTTCCATCAGGTCAATCACGTTGTGCTGCGTCTTCTGGTCCATTTCGGCCGAGTTGGCGTCGGTGAAGCCCAGGACGTTGCGCCCGTATTCAATGACCATCATCTGCATGCCCAGGCAAATGCCGAACGTGGGCAGGTCGTGTTCGCGGCAATACTGAGCGGCGATTATCTTGCCCTCGATGCCGCGCTGGCCGAAGCCCGGGCAAATTACGTAGCCGTCCATGCCGGCAAGGTTCTCCGCAACCGTTTCGGCGGTGATCTTCTCGCTGTTGATGAAGTGGCACTTCACCTTGCGGTCGTTGTAGGTGCCGGCCTGCGAGAGGGCTTCGAGGATGCTCTTGTAAGCGTCCTGCAAGTCGTACTTGCCGACAAGTCCGATGTGGATTTCCTCCGTGGCCTTATGACGGCGGTCGAGGAACGAACGCCAAGGACCAAGGCCCGGGGTGTCGCCAACTGGCATATCGAGCTTGCGGAGAATGGTGGCGTCGAGTTCCTGCTCCTGCATACGGAGAGGCACTTCGTAGATGGTGGGCATGTCAAGGCTCTGAACGACCGCCTCGGGCGACACGTTGCAGAAAGCCGCGATTTTGCGGCGCAGGCCCACGCCCAACTCGCGTTCGGCACGAAGCACGAGGATGTCGGGCTGGATGCCAAGGCTCTGAAGTTCCTTTACGGAGTGCTGCGTAGGCTTCGTTTTCAGTTCGCCCGCCGCAGCGAGGTAAGGCACGTAGGTGAGGTGCACGCAGACCGCGTTCTTGCCAAGGTCCCATTTGAGCTGGCGAATAGCTTCAAGGAAAGGCTGTCCCTCGATGTCGCCTACCGTGCCGCCTATCTCCGTGATGACAAAGTCGTACTTCTTTGTCTTGCCGAGGTAGAGCATGTCGCGCTTGATTTCGTCGGTGATGTGGGGGATAACCTGAATAGTCTTGCCCAAGTAGTCGCCGCGGCGTTCCTTGTCGATAACGCTTTGGTAGATGCGGCCCGTGGTAAAGTTGTTGTAACGTGTGGTCTGTATGCCCGTAAAACGTTCGTAGTGGCCGAGGTCGAGGTCGGTCTCCTGACCGTCGTCGGTCACGTAGCACTCTCCGTGTTCATAGGGATTAAGCGTACCGGGGTCGATGTTGATGTAAGGGTCAAATTTCTGGATAGTGATGTTGAAGCCGCGAGCTTGCAGCAACTTTCCGATAGAGGCTGCGATGATGCCTTTTCCCAGTGAGGACGCAACGCCTCCGGTTACGAAAATGTACTTAGTCTCTGACACTGTGCTTATGCTTTAAATTGTATGTTTCAGTAGTTTTCAGTTGCAAAGTTAGTGCTTTTTCAGTTACCTTTGCAGTAAAACGTTGAAAAATGAAAGCCAACGCAATCTTTGAATATTTCCCCAATTTAACACTTGAACAACGCCGTCAGATAGAGCAGCTCGACGAGCTTTACCACGACTGGAACGCTAAGATTAACGTCATCTCGCGCAAGGACATTGATAACCTCTACACCCACCACGTGCTCCACTCGCTGGGCATCGCCAAGGTGGCGGATTTCCGTCCCGGGACGGCTATTCTCGACATGGGTACCGGGGGCGGTTTCCCCGGCATCCCATTGGCCATTCTTTTCCCCGAATGCCAGTTTAAGCTCATTGACAGTATCGGCAAAAAGATAAAGGTGGCGCAAGCCGTAGCCGACGCTATCGGACTGAAAAACGTCGTGGCTGAACACCGCAACGTGGTGGAGGAAAAAGGCAAGTACGACTTTGTGGTGAGCCGCGCCGTGATGAACGCCCCCGACCTCGTGAAACTAATCCGAAAGAACATCTCGCGCCGTCAGCAGAACGCCCTGCCCAACGGCTTAATCTGCCTGAAAGGAGGCGACGTGGAGGAAGAGCTTGCGCCGTTCGCCAAATGCTCCGTGGTGTGGGACTTGAAAGATTATTTCGCCGACGAGTTTTTTGAAACCAAAAAGGTGGCCTACGTGCAGCTCTGAGGCGTGCGCACCAGGCCGGACAAAAGAAAAGCGACAATGCAGATAACACGATTTGTGGTGAATATGCTGCAAGAGAACTGCTACCTGTTGTGGGACGAAACCACGCATGAGGCGGCTCTCATTGACTGCGGCGCATTCCGCGACGAGGAAAAACGGGCAATCAGCGACTATATCCGCGACAACAACCTTACGCTCACGCACCTCTTCAACACCCACGCCCATTTCGACCATCTGTTCGGGGCCGAGTATATATATAAGGAGTACGGAGTGGGGGTGGAACTGTCGGAGGCGGAACGCGAAACCTACGCGGCCGCCAGAAAGCAGATGGTAAGTCTGTTGCGCGTGGACCTTCCCCTCGAAACGCCCCCTGTGGCACGCTACTTCAACGAAGGTGATACGCTGACCGTTGGCAGCGTGTCGCTCACGGTGATAGCCACCCCTGGGCATACTCCCGGCGGCGTGTGCTTCTATGCCGAGAAAGAGGGCGTCCTTTTCAGCGGCGACAGCCTTTTCCGCCGCCAAATAGGGCGTTGCGACTTCCCCGGCGGAAGTGAGGTCTCGCTCATCCAATCTTTACGTACAAAAGTGCTTGCCTTGCCCGACGAAGTGCAAGTGCTGCCCGGTCACGGCGAACCCACGACGGTGGGGGAGGAACGCGCCCTCAACGCCTACCTGCAATGACGGCCTTCACCGAAGTTTAGCCGCCCGTTCTTGGGAGATAGCTCCCCTTACGCTAATTTTGCACGAAACTAAGACTGATGCAAACCCTCATACTCGTTACAACGGAGTTCGCCGCCGTGGCTCATTTTATGATGAGCCTGGTGATGTTCTACCTTGCCCGCCGCAGCGTGCAGTTCCTTTCGCAGGCGTGGATTATGCTGCTATTCTGCCTGATGTATTGCGGCGCATTGTGCTTCGTGGCCACGCACAGCGAAATTCCCCAGCTGGGCATTTTTCACCCCGTACTGCTTATCTATCTCCTTGCCTGTTCCTACCTGCAGAGCATCTACCCCTTGGGACTTTGCATGCCGGGCTATTTGCAGTGGGGGCGCATGTGGGGCTACGCCGTCCCCGCACTGGTGTGCATCTTCCTTTACTGCATAGGGTCGGTCTGCGGCAGCAATCTGGCCAACGTTTATACAATAAACGACATCGGGGAGTATTTCCTCTCCGGCGATGTGCTGCTCCGCATCATCTCTCTCTTGCTTTCCGTCTACTACATTGTCAACATTTTCCGCTTGCCCCATCGGCTCGTCAAGCGGATGCAACTTCCGCGCGACATCATTTTCTACGGTTCCGCCCTCGGCTTTGTGAGCGTTTTCTTCGTGGTTATTGCGGCCAACTTCAACCTCGTGCTGCTCACCATATATATGGTCCTGTTCACGTCGGTCAATATGTTCCTCTTCTTCCGCACGCTTCGCCCCACGGTCAACGCTATTTCCTACCCCTCGTTCCGTCAGGTGGAGAAGCCCCCTACGCGCATGGAGATTGTGCAGACTGAGGCCGACGACTTCAACGAGGCTAACCAGCGTCGCTTTGAGGCGATGGAGTACGTGATGCAAAACGAAAAGCCCTTCGTCAGTTGCGACTTCAACCGCGAACGCCTTTGCCGCCTGGCCGGGTTCAACCGCCACATGGCTCTGCAAAGCCTCCGCTCGCAGGGGTACAACGACACCCACGAGTACATCATGCGCTACCGCGTAGCCGAGATGGTGCGCCGCATCAAGGCCGGCGAACTCACCGACCTTCGCCAGGTGAACGAAGTGGGCTTCCGCACCATCAAGACCGCCGTTAGCTGCTACGAACGCTACGAGGGCGGCGACCTGGTGCGTTTCTTCGAGCAAACCGTGAAGAAACTGTCGCTCGAAAGCCCCGCCGAGGCTTAACAAGGCCCGGCCTGGCAGCAGCGACGCATCTTTTTTGTACATTTGCACACGGGCAAGCGGTGAGCAACCCGTTTGCCCCAAGCATGAAAAGCTAAACACGTGGAAGAAAGCAGCAAACCGTTTTTCAAGATCGACATCGACAAAGTGCTTCACGACAAGTTGGGCGGCAAGGCCCGGTTCGTGCCGCGTTTCGTGTCGCGTTGGCTCAAGCGCATCGTACATCAGGAGGAAATGAACGCCTTTCTCGAAAGCGTCAAACACCTGCAAGGTGTGCCTTGGCTCGAAGCTGTGCTGGACCACCTCGACGTACACCTCGATGTGCAGGGCCTTGAAAACCTTCCCCCCATGGACGGCGGCCGCCGTTGCACATTTGTGAGCAACCACCCCTTGGGCGGACCTGACGGGCTGGCTATTGGCAAGATACTGGGACAACACTATGACGGGCACATCCGCTACCTCGTGAACGACCTCCTAATGAACCTCCACGGACTTGCGCCCCTCTGTGTTCCCGTCAACATCACGGGCAAACAGAGCCGCGACCTGCCCCGAAAAGTCGACGCCGCGTTCGGCAGTGACGACCATGTCATCATGTTCCCCGCGCGCCTGTGTTCGAGGAAGATAAACGGCGAAGTGCACGACCTCCCGTGGAACAAGGCCTTCATCGTGAAGAGTGTGGAAACCCGCCGCGACGTGGTGCCGGTCTACTTCGATGGCTGCAACTCCCCCCGTTTCTATCGTCTCGCCAACATTGGCAAGCGGCTCGGACTGAAATTCAACATCGCCATGCTCTTTCTTGCCGACGAGATGTTCCTCAACCGCCACAAAACGTTCCGCGTGGTCATCGGCAAGCCCATATCCTGGCAAACTTTCACCAAGGAAAAACGCCCCTCCGACTGGGCCCTGTGGGTCGAAGAACGGGTTTACGCCCTGCGCTGACCGCCTTCGCACGCCTATAAACCGCCTTTGCACGCCTATAATATACAAGGCGCAAAGCACGCCTGAGAAAAACATAAAGAGAAGCAAATTCGTATGCAAGCAATAATTCCCCCCGTTGACAAAGAACTGCTGAAGGCAGAGCTGACCCCCGAACGTCGTTTGCGCACGACGAACAAGGCCGGCAACGAAATATACATTGTCACCTACCAGCAGGCCCCTAACGTGATGCGCGAGATTGGCCGTCTCCGCGAAATAGCCTTCCGCGCTGCGGGCGGCGGAACGGGCGAAGAACTCGACTGGGACGAATTTGACATCTGCGACCACCCTTACTACCAGCTCATTGTGTGGGACCCTGAGGAGCAGCTCATTCTCGGTGGATACCGCTTCCTGCCCGGCAACGAAATAAGTTACGACAGCGAGGGGCAGCCGCGCTTGGCTACAAGCCATATGTTCCGCTTTTCCGACGATTTCCTCGGCACGTATATGCACGACACCGTTGAGTTGGGGCGTTCTTTCGTGACGCTTGAATATCAAAGCACGCGCGCCATGAGCAAGGGGCTTTTCGCCCTCGACAACCTTTGGGACGGCCTCGGCGCGCTCACGGTGCTGATACCCAACCTGAAATACTTCTTCGGAAAGATGACCATGTACCCCTCGTTCAACCGCGAGGCACGCGACATGATTCTCTATTTCCTCCAAAAGCATTTCGGCGACAAGGACGCCCTTGTCACCCCTATCTGCCCCCTGCACATCGACACGCCGGCTGAGCAGCTCGCCGCCCTTTTCACCGAAGACGACTTCAAGGCTGACTACCGCATACTCAATACCTCCGTGCGCAAGCTCGGTTTCAACATCCCGCCCCTCGTCAACGCTTACATGGGGCTTAGTCCTACGATGCGTGTGTTCGGCACGGCTGTCAATCACGAGTTTGGCGAAGTCGAAGAAACCGGCATCTTCATCGCCGTAGACGAGATACTGGAGCAAAAACGCATGAGGCACATCGACACCTACGTCAAGGAACACCCTGACAGTTTGAACCTTTTTGAGCAGCTTTTCAAGCAGAAAAGCCCGTCCGGCGGCCCGGAAACCCATTAATATTGATTAAAAGGTGGCACGACGTTAGTTTTCTTCGTAATTTTGCCCCGTTTTCGATTAGGTATCAATGGCTAACGTTTTGGGCTGCGAAAAAATCGCTGAGAGCCTGCATCGGCACAAGCCTATGCAGGCACTTGTTATGTTAAGGCGCAGCGAACGCCGCGTCCCCAATTTTGCCCCACGAAGTCCCCATCAAGATTATGCGACAACTAAAAATAAACAAGAGTATCACCAACCGCTCGAGTGCGGCGTTGGACAAGTATTTAGTGGAAATCGGCCGCGAGGAACTCATCAACACTGACGAGGAAGTAGAACTCGCGCAGCGCATTCACCGCGGCGGTCCCGACGGTCAGGCTGCTCTCGACAGGCTTACGCGCGCCAACCTGCGCTTTGTGGTCAGTGTGGCCAAGCAATACCAGAACCAAGGCCTTGCGCTGAACGACCTCATCGACGAGGGTAACCTCGGCCTGATCAAGGCGGCGCAGAAGTTCGACGAAACGCGTGGCTTCAAGTTTATATCCTATGCCGTATGGTGGATACGCCAGAGCATTCTCCAAGCCATTTCCGAGCAGAGCCGCATTGTGCGTATGCCGCTCAACCAGGTGGGCTTCCAGAGCAAGCTGACCAAGGCCATTGTAAATTTTGAGCAGGAGTTTGAACGCCGTCCCTCTGTGGGCGAGCTTGCCGAAATCCTCGACACCGACGTGAGCAAGGTGCAGGAGGCTCTTGGCACCAACGGCAAAAAGGTGAGCGTTGACGCGCCCTTCGCCGACGACGACTCCAACTGCCTCATCGACATCATGACCGACGACTCCGCCCCCGGCACGGACAACCAAATGGAGAAGGAGTCGCTCTCAGCCGACCTCGACTCTGCGCTCCGCACCCTGTCCGACCGCGAACGCCAAGTGCTGAAAATGCTCTTCGGCATCGGCCGCAACGAAATGACTGCCGAAGAGGTGGCCAACTCCCTCAACCTTACCCGCGAGCGTGTCCGCCAAATCAAGGAACGCGCCTTGCGCCGCCTCCGTGAAGCGGACAACATCTCCATCCTCATGAAGTACCTCGGGTAAACCCCGACCCACGAATAAGGCACCAATGCCTGACAATACAGAGCCGGCTCTCGCACGAAAGCGAGAGCCGGCTCTGTATAACCATCCAATGAGAGAGGTTGGTAAACATGAAAGTAGGAGAAAAATACCTATGATTAGTGTTCTACTCGATTTATGTTCCAGATAGCAACAGCTTTTAGTGGATGTACGCCTTATTTATATGTGCTTCTTACGGTTGAAGAAGAAGCCAACGTAGATATTTGCGAAGTTCACTGAGTTTGTTAGCGCAAGGTTGTTGTTGCGGTAGAGGTAGAGGTGGCTCACGAATGACGCACCGGCAAACCAGTGCGTGTTGTTCCATACAATGCCGAGGCGCGACACGCAGTCGCAGCTGAAATTTTTTAAGTCTACTAGTACCTCGTTGCCTTTTAGTTTTTCTCCCTTTGCTTTGCGCAGGCCTACTGAAGGTGTGCAGGAGATGCCAAAGAGAAAATTGCGGGCGAATACCCAGTTGTAGGCGTAGCCGGCGTTGAGGTAATAGTAGTCGTAGTTGATGTTTGAAAATTTCAGTCCGTCTATAATATTCTCGTCGCCCTCCGTGCCAGTAAGTGCCGTGGGGAGTTTTGTGTAGTCGAAGTTGATGTGCTGCTTGCTGTACCCGAAGCCCGTGATGAACGAACCGCAGCTTTTGCGCTGTACGGTGCTTTGGTTGTAGGCGGCGGGGTAGGAGAAGTGTTTGTAGTTGAACACGTAGTATGCGCTGAACGAGAGCGTGTAGGCCTCAAGTCCGCTGAAATGCGTGTCCTTGAAGGCACGCCGTTCCACGCCGTCGAAGCCGTACGTTTTGTTGAGCCTGAAATTCCCCTTGTTTCGGATGTACACGAAGTCGCAGCCGAGCATCGAACTGTAAAGGCTGAAATCGAATTCTGTGGACTTGCCCAGCGATTGAGGGTGCGACACGTCGAATGTGTACCCGAGGAATATCCAACGCCAACCGAAGTACGGTCCCACCTTTACACTTGGCAGTGGCCGCGTGGAGATGCTCTGCGTCTTGCCGCTCTCCTTGTCGGTGGCTTGAAACTTGTACGACTGGAAGAAGTTGGTGTTCTGCGCCATCGCCGTAAAGTTGTAGTAGTTGGGCGATATGTACGTCGTGTCGTAGCTGTCGAAGTTTTTGATGAAGCGGTAGAAGATATTCCCAGCGTGCTTCACCTTTTGCCCCATTTCGTGCATACGTTCCATGCCTTTGTGCTGTCCGTGCTTGGGCTGTATAGAGTCAGTTTGCGCCACGACGGTGCTGTCGGCACTGCCGTGTGCAAAGACCACAGTGGCACTGCTCAGAGTAAGCAATGCTACTGCTAAAAGGCGCGGTAAAGTAAACGGACGGATAAGGCTTGGAAATATCAGGAGTGAGGTAAATTAGAGTTTTTGCAGAATGCGGTCTACCACCCAGTTGACGGGCGTAGCACTCACGCAGTCGCAGGTGCAGATGGCTTTGTCCTGCAAGTGTTCCACTACGAGCTTGATGAGCGGCAGCTGTACGTAGTCGGGATTTTGTACAATGAGTTCTTGCCGTCCCTCCTCGTTTTGCAGCACTATGGGCTGGTAGGTAAACACAGAGAACGAGATAGACCCTTTGTCGCCGATGATATCAATGCGGTCCTCCTTGGCCGACTCGTGAGCCACGAAACACCACGAACCCGAGCCGGGCAAGCCGTTGCTAAACTTAAAGCAGGCACTTACCGAGTCCTCCGTGGGGTAAAGGCCGCCGCGGTTGGCTTTCATGCCTTGCGCCTCGATTATCGGACCGAACATCTCCTGCAACAGGTCTATTTGGTGCGGGGCGAGGTCGTAGAAGTAGCCGCCGCCGGCAATGTCGGCCTGTACGCGCCAGGGCAGGTTCGTCTTGTTATAGTCCAGGTCGCGTGGAGGCACTGCGAAACGTATCTGCACGTTTACCACCTTGCCCACCTTGCCTGTCTCAACCAATTGCTTCACCGTTTCGAAGTAGGGCAAGTAGCGTCGGTAGTATGCCACGAAGCAAGGCACGCCCGTCTTCTCCGCAATGCGGTTGATGCGGCAGCAGTCCTCATAGTTCGAGGCAAGCGGCTTTTCTACATAGACCGCCTTGCCGCTCTTCATTGCCATGATAGCATAGGTTGCGTGTGTGGAGGGTGGTGTGGCGATGTACACCGCATTTACCTCAGGGTCATTGAGCAGTTCCTGAGGGTCGGTGTACCAGCGGCGCACGCCGTGGCGTTCGGCGTACGACTTAGCCTTGTCTGCCCGGCGGCTCATCACGGCTACTACTTCCGACCCCTCAATAAGGCTGAATGCCGGACCGCTTTTCTTTTCTGTCACCTCACCGCAACCGATGAAGCCCCAACGCACTTTTTTCATAACATTTTCCTTCTTGGGTGAAAATCGAAAGGCTTACAGCCGGCACCATGCCTCTGCCGCCGTTGGTGAGCGAGCGGCCAAGGCTTGTTGCAGGCTGTAAGCCTTTACATTATATTTATGGTATGCCCTCGTTTAATACTCCTGCCAGCACTTGATTTCGAGGTCGTCGAGCTTCTGCGTGCAGAAGGCGTAGATGAACGCCGAAGCCAACCGTGCGTTGGTTATCAGGGGTATGTTGAGGTCGATGGCGGCGCGGCGTATCTTGTAGCCGTTGGTGAGTTCGCCCGTCGAAAGGTTCTTCGGCACGTTCACCACCATATCAATCTCCTTGCGGTGGAGCATATCGAGTGCTTGCGGTTCTTTGCCCTCTTCGCTCGGCCAGTATACGAGCGTGTTGTCCACGCCATTCTCCGTCAGGTAGCGGCTTGTGCCGGGCGTGGCGAAGAGTTTGTAGCCGTGGCTGCTCAGCATACGGCAGGCTGCGAGCATTTCCGCTTTCTGCTTGCCGTCGCCGGTAGAGAGCAGGATGTTCTTTGCCGGGATGCGCTGGCCTACGGAGAGCATAGACTTGAGCAGAGCCGACCGTGAATCTTCGCCGAGGCAGCCCACCTCGCCCGTCGAAGCCATGTCGACACCCAGTACGGGGTCGGCCTTCTGCAATCGGTTGAACGAGAACTGCGAGGCTTTCACGCCCACGTAGTCGAGATCGAAGAGGCTTTTTGCCGGCTTCTCTACGGGCAGACCGAGCATGACGCGCGTAGCCAGTTCGATGAGGTTGATCTTCAATACCTTGCTCACGAAGGGGAACGAGCGTGATGCGCGCAGGTTGCACTCTATTACCTTAATGTCGTTCTCGCGTGCGAGGTACTGGATGTTGAAAGGACCGGAAATGTGCAGTTCCTTGGCAATCTGCTTCGAAATTTTCTTGATGCGGCGAGCCGTTTCTACGTAGAGCTTCTGCGGCGGGAACTGGATGGTAGCGTCGCCCGAGTGAACGCCGGCAAACTCGATGTGTTCCGAAATGGCGTAGGCGATGATTTCGCCGTCCTTGGCCACTGCGTCCATTTCCACCTCCTTGGCGTTTTGCATGAAGCGGCTTACCACTACGGGGTGCTTTTTCGATACGTTGGCTGCCAGTTTGAGGAAGCGTTCGAGTTCCTCCTGGTTGGAGCATACGTTCATCGCTGCGCCCGAAAGTACGTACGACGGGCGCACCAGTACGGGGAAGCCTACTTTCTTGATGAACTCCTGAATGTCGTCCATTGAGGTCAGTGCGCTCCATTCGGGCTGGTCAACGCCGATGCGGTTGAGCATTGCCGAGAACTTCTCGCGGTCTTCGGCGTTGTCGATATAGCGTGCCTGAGTGCCGAGCAGGTTAATGTGTTCCGCGTCGAGTCGCATGGCCAAGTTGTTGGGTATCTGTCCGCCCGTGCTGACGATTACGCCGTAGGGACTTTCAAGGTCGAGAATGTCCATCACGCGTTCGAACGTCAGTTCGTCGAAGTAGAGACGGTCGCACATGTCGTAGTCGGTCGACACCGTTTCGGGGTTGTAGTTAATCATCACCGATCGGTAGCCTTCCTTGCGGATAGTGTTGAGAGCCTGAACGCCACACCAGTCGAACTCTACTGACGAGCCGATGCGGTAGGCACCCGAACCGAGTACCACCACCGAACGCTTGTCGTTCTCGAACGGGATGTCGTGCGCCACACCGCTGTACGTCAGGTACAGGTAGTTTGTTTGCGCAGGGTATTCTGCCGCCAGCGTGTCAATCTGCTTCACAACGGGCAGAATGCCGGCCTGTTTGCGGCGAGCGCGTACTGCGATGATGGCTTTTTCGATGTCCATCTCCTGCTCCATGCCCACGGCGCGGGCAATTTGGAAGTCGGTGAAGCCCTGCACCTTGGCTTTGCGCAGCAAGTTGTTGTCGAGTACGTTTATAGAGGTGCAAGCGTGCAGCTCCTTGTCCGTGAGGTGTATCTTGTAGAGCTTCTGCAAGAACCAGCGGTCAATCTTCGTGAGGTCATGTATCTGGTCGATCGTGTATCCGGCCTTAAACGCCTTTTCAATGACGAAGATGCGCTTGTCCGTAGGTTCTTTCAGAGCCTCGTCCACGTTGTCAATTTTCAGTTCCTTGTTGGCCACGAAGCCGTGCATGCCTTGGCCAATCATGCGGAGACCTTTCTGGATTACCTCCTCAAAGGTGCGGCCAATAGCCATCACTTCGCCAACCGACTTCATCGAAGAACCCAATTCGCGGTCCACGCCGTGGAACTTGCCCAAGTCCCAGCGAGGTATTTTGCATACCACGTAGTCAAGGGCGGGTTCGAAGAATGCCGAAGTGGTTTTCGTCACCGAATTCTTCAAGTCGAACAAACCGTAGCCCAAGCCCAGCTTGGCAGCCACGAAAGCCAAGGGGTAACCGGTTGCCTTTGAGGCAAGGGCCGACGAACGCGAGAGGCGGGCATTCACCTCAATCACGCGGTAGTCCTCGCTGTTGGGGTCGAATGCGTACTGCACGTTACACTCGCCCACAATGCCCACGTGGCGAACAATGCGGATGGACAGTTCGCGCAGTTTGTGGTATTCGGCGTTGGTGAGCGTCTGCGACGGGGCGATTACGATACTTTCGCCCGTGTGGATGCCCAGCGGGTCGAAGTTTTCCATGTTACACACCGTGATGCAGTTGTCGAAGCGGTCGCGAACCACCTCGTACTCTACTTCTTTCCAGCCTTTGAGGCTCTTTTCCACCAGTACCTGCGGCGAGAACGAGAAAGCTTTTTCGGCCAGTTTGTTGAGTTCCTCCTCGTTGTCGCAGAAGCCCGAGCCGAGACCGCCCAAAGCGTAGGCGGCGCGCAGGATTACGGGATAGCCCAGCGTGGCGGCCGCCTTGCGTGCCTGCTCAATTGTTTCGCAAGCCTCGCTCTTGATGGTCTTCACGTTGATTTCGTTAAGCTTCTCCACAAAGAGTTCACGGTCCTCCGTGTCCATAATGGCCTGTACGGGAGTGCCAAGCACTTTCAGATTGTATTTTTCAAGCACGCCCGTCTCGAAGAGCTTCACGCCGCAGTTCAAGGCAGTCTGTCCGCCGAATGCGAGCATGATGCCGTCGGGCTGCTCCTTCTGAATGACGCGTTCCACGAAGTAAGGGGTGACGGGCAGGAAGTAGATGCGGTCCGCCACGCCTTCAGACGTTTGCACCGTGGCAATGTTGGGGTTGATAAGCACGGTCTCAATGCCTTCCTCTTTGAGGGCTTTGAGAGCTTGCGAGCCGGAATAGTCGAATTCGCCGGCCTCGCCAATTTTGAGCGCGCCCGAACCTAAGAGCAATACTTTCTTTATCGTTGTCATGGTGTGGTGTTACTTGTTTAGAAGTTTAACGAACTCGTCAAAAAGGAACTCTGTGTCGACCGGACCCGAGCAAGCCTCGGGGTGGAACTGCGCCGAGAACCAGGGGTTCGTCTTGTGGCGCACGCCTTCGTTCGAACCGTCGTTCATGTTCACGAAGTAGGGTTCCCACTCTTCGGGCAGCGTGCGGTTGTCCACGGCGTACCCGTGGTTTTGCGAGGTCACGAAGCAGCGGTTTGTGCCGACCATGCGTACGGGCTGGTTATGGCTGCGGTGTCCGTATTTCAGTTTGTAAATGCTTGCGCCGGCGGCTTTTGAGAGCAGCTGGTTGCCCATGCAAATGCCCATACAGGGACGTACGTTCGGGTTGTTGAGGAACTTGCGGATGTTCTCCACCGCCTCGCTGCACGTGTCGGGGTCGCCAGGGCCGTTGGCAAGGAACAGGCCGTCGAACTCCATGTCGTTGAAGTCGTAGTTCCAAGGCACACGGATTACCTCTACGCCGCGGTTGATGAGGCAGCGGATGATGTTGTTCTTCACGCCGCAATCAACGAGTACCACCTTTTTGCGTCCCTCGCCTTCGTTGTAGCGCACAATTTCCTTGCACGACACCTTGGCTACGTAGTTCACTCCTTCGTACTGCGCCGTGGGGATGTTGTCCGGCTCGTCGTCAAAGATGATTTTGCCCATCATCACGCCGTGTTCGCGCAACACTTTTGTCAGTTCGCGAGTGTCAATGCCCGTGAGGCCGGGCACCTTTTCGCGTTTGAGCCAGTCGCCGAGGCTTTCCACGGCGTTCCAGTGGCTGTACTGTTCACTGTAATCGCTCACGATGATGGCCGAGGCGTAGATGCGGTCGCTCTCCATGAAGGTTGCCAGACCGTTGGGCTCTACGCTGAAAGCCGGCACGCCGTAGTTGCCCACGAGGGGGTAGGTCAGCGTCATGAGCTGGCCGGCGTATGAGGGGTCGGTAAGGCTTTCGGGGTAGCCCGTCATGGCAGTGTTGAACACCACCTCGCCAGCCACGGGTGTTTCATAACCGAACGACTGACCATGAAACTTCGTGCCGTCGTCAAGAACAAGTGTTACGTTACGCATATCTGTCGAATGAGTTGTTTGCTGTGTTTTCTATATATATAAGGTGTAGTGTGCCAATGCTGTGCGAGCTTTTGGATGCCGCGGGCTTAGTCCTTGCGGTTCTCGTAGTAGTGGATGTAAGCCTCGTTTACGCGCTTGTTGCCGCCCGGGGTGGGATAGTGGCCCGAGAAGTACCAGTCGCCCGGCGTGTGCGGACAAGCCTTGTGCAGTCCGTCGAGGCTTTGGTAAACAATGTGTATCTCTGTGGTCACGCCGTCGGGACGCAGCATTTCCGCCATCTTCTCCGAGATTTCCTCGCTCGTGAACGGTTCGTAAACCTCGCGCACGTGGTTCACCACCTCCTCTTTGGGCAGGTTCTCCTGCGCCTTGCAGCGGCGGTAGATGTCCTCGAGCCGGCTCTCCATGCCGCGGTCCTTGTGCAGGGCAATGGCGGCGCGGAAGGCTATGAACTCGTCCATGTGCGCCATGTCGATGCCGTAATAGTCGGGGTAGCGCACTTGCGGCGACGAACTTACCACCACGATGCGCTTCGGGTGCAGGCGGTCCATGATGCGGATGATGCTCTCGCGCAGGGTTGTGCCGCGCACAATGCTGTCGTCAATCACCACGAGGTTGTCCTTGTCCGGCTGCAGCGAGCCGTAGGTGATGTCGTAAACGTGCGCCGCAAGGTCGTTGCGCGAGTTGCCCTCGGCGATGAACGTACGCATTTTGATGTCTTTCCACGCCACCTTTTCCGCTCTGATGCGGCGCGACAGGATGTGGTGCAGTTTCTCGTGCGTGATGTTGCGCCCGAGTCGTTCAATCTCCTCCGCCTTTTCGCGGTTGAGGTATTCGTTGAAGCCTTGCAGCATGCCGTAGTAGGCAGCCTCGGCCGTGTTGGGTATGTAGGAGAACACCGTGTTGTCCACCTCGCCGTTCACGGCTTTGAGGATAGGCTCCACGAGGGTGCGTCCCAATTCTTTGCGTTCATTGTAGATGTCGATGTCTGAGCCGCGGCTGAAATAAACGCGTTCAAACGAACAGGCGGCGTAGTTCTTCGCGTCGATAATTTGCTCCGTACGCATCTCGCCGTCCTTGTTGAGCAGCAGTCCCTGACCGGGCAGCAACTCGTGTACGCTGTCGGCTTCCACGTCGAGGGCGGTCTGTATGACGGGGCGTTCCGAGGCCACCACCATCACCTCGTCGTCCTTGTACCAGAAAGCGGGCCTTATGCCCCAAGGGTCGCGCATGGTGAACATTTCGCCCGAGCCCGTCACGCCGCAAAGCACGTAGCCTCCGTCCCATACGGGGGCTGACTGGCGCAGCACGTTGGCCAAGTCGATGTGGTTCTCTATGTATTGGGTGATTTCGAGGTTCTCGAGTCCCTTGGCGTGCGCTTCTTCGTAGCAACGCTCGCTCTCGCGGTCAAGGCGGTGACCGAGCTGTTCGAGCAGGATGTACGTGTCCGACACCATGCGGGGGTGTTGCCCCTTCACGGCTATCTCGTCGAATATCTCCGGCACGTTGGTCATGTTGAAGTTGGCGCAGATGCAAAGGTTCTTTGCGCGCCAGTTGTTCCGCCTCAGGAACGGGTGGACATACGAAAGGCCACTCTTGCCGGTGGTGGAGTACCGGAGGTGGCCCATATACATTTCACCAGCAAACGGCACGTGACGGGCTGCAAAGTCCGCATCGTGCAGCTGCTGGCTTGAGTAACTGCTAAGTTCTTTGTGAACGTTCCCGAAAATTTCCTGAATGGCTCCGCCGCCCAGGCCACGTTGCCTGAACATAAATTCTTCGCCCGGATCGGCTTCCATCTTGACGCAAGCCAGTCCCGCCCCCTCTTGGCCGCGGTTGTGCTGCTTTTCCATCAGCAAATAGAGCTTGTTCAAGCCGTACATCCACGTGCCGTACTTCTTCTCGTAATAACTGAGCGGCTTGAGCAATCGCACCATTGCCACGCCACACTCATGCTTCAAAGGTTCCATTCAATGCCAGTTTGTGGTTTGCGGGCAAAGTTACAAAAAAATGACAAACCCACTGTGGCGCGGCGGGTGTTTTGGCTTCCGTTTTAGCCGCCTGTTTCCGTAGCCAGCGAAGTAGCCCGTGGGCTTTGGGAAAAATTATTAACTTTGCTGCAAGAACACACACATACGCACAATGCAACAGAAAATCATTATTCTCGATTTCGGTTCGCAGACTACGCAGCTCATTGGCCGCCGCCTCCGCGAACTCGACACGTTCTGCGAAATTCTCCCCTACAACAAGTTTCCTCACGACGATCCGTCGGTCATCGGCGTCATTCTCTCCGGTTCGCCTTACAGCGTCTACGACCCCGAGGCCTTTAAGGTAGACCTCAGCCAAATCCGCGGCAAGTACCCCGTCTTGGGCATTTGCTACGGCGCGCAGTATATGGCGCAGCTCTACGGCGGCAAGGTGGAGCCGGCCGGCAGCCGCGAATACGGCCGTGCCAACCTCGAAACGTTCGATGCCGGCAACGCTCTCTTCAAGGGCTTCGACGAAAACTCGCAGGTGTGGATGAGCCACGGCGACACCATCACCGCCATCCCCGAGGGCTTCCGTTGCATCGCTTCCACCAACAAGGTGAAGTTCGCCGCCTATCAGGCCGAGGGCGAAAAGCTTTGGGGCGTGCAGTTCCATCCCGAGGTGTTCCACTCAGCGCAGGGCACGCAGCTCCTGCGCAACTTTGCCGTCGACATCTGCGGCAGCCGTCAGGACTGGAGCGCAGCCTCGTTCGTCGACACTACGGTGGCCGAACTCAAAGCACAGCTCGGCGACGACAAGGTAATTCTCGGACTTTCCGGCGGCGTAGATTCGAGCGTGGCGGCCGTGTTGCTCAACAAGGCCATCGGCAGCAACCTCACCTGTATTTTCGTGGATCACGGTATGCTCCGCAAGAACGAGTTCCGCGACGTGATGGAGGACTACAAATGCCTCGGTCTGAACGTGATAGGAGTAGACGCGTCTGAGAAGTTCTTTGCCGACCTCGCCGGAGTGACCGACCCTGAGCAGAAACGCAAGATTATAGGCCGCGACTTCGTGGAGGTGTTCAACGCAGAGGCGAAGAAACAGACGGGCGCAAAGTGGCTGGCGCAAGGCACCATCTACCCCGACCGCATCGAGAGTCTCAACATCACAGGTAAGGTTATCAAGAGCCACCACAACGTGGGCGGTCTGCCCAAGGAGATGAACCTCCAGCTCTGCGAGCCGCTGAAGTGGCTCTTCAAGGACGAGGTGCGCCGCGTGGGCCGCTCCATGGGAATGCCCGAACACCTCATCACTCGCCACCCCTTCCCCGGTCCCGGCTTGGCCGTGCGTATCCTCGGCGACATCACGCCCGAGAAGGTACGCATCCTGCAAGACGCTGACGACATCTACATTCGCGGTTTGCGCGACTACAAGGTGAAGCTCTCCGGCGAGGAAGCCCGCCGCGTGCTTGCAGCTGGCGTTCCTGCCGATATGCAAAACGGCGAAATCGAGGTGAGTCTCTACGACCAGATATGGCAGGCCGGCACCGTGCTGCTTTCCACCGTACGCAGTGTGGGCGTGATGGGCGACGAACGCACCTACGAGCATCCCGTGGCTCTGCGTGCCGTAACCAGCACCGACGCAATGACCGCTGACTGGGCGCACCTTCCCTACGACTTTATGGCAAAGGTGTCCAACGACATCATCAACCACGTCAAGGGGGTCAACCGCGTATGCTACGACATCTCCTCAAAGCCGCCTTCAACTATTGAATGGGAGTAAGGGGCTTATTTGAATTCTAAACGTAAAAGATGCGCAATTATGGCATTGACTATAGCTTCTGTTCCTGTGTTGACAGGAAAGGTGGGTGAACAATTTGAAACCGAAGCCCAAAAAGCCTACAACGACTACCTGAATCGTAACGACGAAGAGAAGAGAACTGTTTCCGAAAACTATGAAAAAGGTATGGAAATAGTAAGAAGCGTATTGGCTAAATCACATATTTCTCAATAAGGTGAGTTTCCTTTTCAATGAATGTTCCATAGATGAATTGACGGAAGAGGTAGAAATGCAAAACTTCTCTTGCGGCGATGAGGATCTTGACGAGTTCTTTACTCGTGATTGTTTTGCTTATGCTGAGCAATTACTGGGGAAAAGTTATTGTTACAAACTCGATACAAATCCTAATGAGGTCGTTTGCGCCTTTACATTGGCAAATGCTTGTATACGTGTATCCGACCTTCCAAATGCGCGCAAAAAGAAAATCGAAACAGACATACCTCATGTCAAGTCGTTAAAAGATTATCCAGCTGTTCTGATAGGGCGTCTTGCGGTTTCGCATGAGTTTCGATCGTTGCACATTGGAAGCGACGTGCTTACGTATATCAAGTATTGGTTTGTTGCTCCAAATAACAAGACTGGATGCCGTTTCGTTATTGTCGATGCGTACAATAGTGAGAGTACAAAAAGTTTCTATGAGAAGAACGGTTTTAAGCTGGTATTCAGTACTGACGATCAGGAAAAGGAGTACAGGCATTTAAGTCGAGACGTACAATTAAGCACTCGATTGATGTACTTTGATTTGATTTCAGTTACAAAAGGAATTTGAAGAAGCGCAATCTCATGTTGCCGCCCAAATATAAAAACTTAAACATCCTCACATTTAAAGCAAAAAACATCCGCATACCCGAATAATGCTCCAAGCGCAGCCATGCGCCTTGAACGATACTCTGAGTTGTCGGCACACTCCGCCCTTGCGGCAAAATGCCGTTTTTGTTTAACACCTTGGGAGTAGCGTAGCATCTGTTCGCACTACATACACTTGAGCTTTCGCTCTTGTTCTCTTATCCGAAAACCGCCAAAATGAAGATACGCGAGAACGAGCAGCGATGGGTTCACGCCTCTGTTTTTGGAGGCGTGACCTTTCGTCCTACTTGTTTGCGTAAAGGCGCTTGGCGGTGCCTCGGATAAGAATGAGTGGAGACAGAGGTCGCGCCTCCTTTCTAATCTCACCTATGTTATGAAGTCAAAAGGAATAGCTTACCTTTTGTGGTTCTTTTTCGGAGGCTTAGGCGTCCACCGTTTCTATGTTGGCAAAGTGGGTACGGGCATACTCTACCTCCTGACCTGCGGCGTGTTCGGCATCGGCTGGTTTATCGACCTCTTCCTGCTCGGCGGTTACGTCGACACGTACAACGCCCTCCACATGGCTATGTACGGCGGACGCAACGCAAACGCCAACGTCAACAACATTGTCGTGAACGTGCCCGGGCAGGCTCCTATGGGATATGCACAACCTTCGCAACCCGTGCCGCCCTCGCAGCCTGTTCCGCCCGCTCCTCAGGGCAGCGTAACCAACCCCGGACAGCCCAGCTGACCTTTCTCGGAAACCATCTGAAAGCCGTATCGACGCTCCTCTGCGGGCAACGATACGGCTTTCTTGCATTATCTTTGCAGCCATTAGGGGCGGACTGCGCCGTTCCCCCAATACTCCTACAATATATATGTCAGCACAAAACACTCCCGACGTTCGCGCCTTGCGGCGAAAGCTCCAAAAGAGGGTGGGCGAGGCTTTGAAGGATTTTCGCCTCATCGAACGGGGCGACCGCATACTCATTGGCCTTTCGGGCGGCAAGGACTCCCTCGCCCTGCTCGACCTTCTCGGTGAGCGCATGGCGCGAAGCAACGGCTACTTCGCCGTTGAGGCTCTCCACGTGCGTATGCGCAACATCCGCTATGCCTCCGACACGCAGTACCTCGAAGAGCAGTGCGCCCGCTGGAACATTCCCTTCCACTGCGTCGAGACGGGCTTCGAACCCGACCGCAACGAGCGGCGCACGCCCTGCTTCCTCTGTTCGTGGCATCGCCGCAAGGTCCTTTTCGCCCAAGCCCAGCTTCTTGGGTGCAACAAGATAGCTCTTGGGCACCATCAGGACGACCTGTTGCGCACGGCCCTGATGAACCTCACGTTCAACGGCACGTTCTCCACCATGGCCGCCAGACTCGAAATGCGCAAGTTCCGCATGACGGTCATCCGTCCGCTCGCCTGCACTGCCGAGGACGACCTTCGCCGGTGGGCGGCGGTGCAGGGCTACCGTCCCGTCGAGAAAGTCTGCCCCTACGACGAAGCTTCCAACCGCACCCACATCGGTGCCGTTGTCGATGCCCTCGAACGGCTCAATCCCGACAGCCGCCACAGCCTGTGGCACGCCCTCAAAAAGGCGGGCGCGCTCGTGGAGAAACGTGCGGCCGACGGCGAAGCACGCACTGCCCCCGAAGCCCCCTAAGAAAAAAGTTGTAACTTTGCACCACAAGAATTAGCCGGCCGGTTTGTCGCTTGAGTCCGCCTCGCTCATGAGGGTAAGAGGCGCAAGAGGAAAGTCCGGGCAACGCAGGGCAATCCGCTTCTTAACGGGAAGGCATCCGCAAGGGTGGACCAGTGCAGAAGAAAACAACCGCCCCCGCCCCGCGCGGAGGTAAGGGTGAGAAGGTGGGGCAAGAGCCCACCAGCCGTGCAGTGATGTACGGGCTGTGCACGTGGGATGTTGAAAGTTCATGTATACCGGCGTCCGAAGGCTGCCCGTCTGAGAGCCTCGCGCGTTTCCCCCGCGGAAACGCCGGGCCGCGCCGGAGGGTAGAACGATTGAGCGCATTGGCGACAATGCGTCTGGATAAATGACAAACGCCGCCATTCTTACATGAATGCGGCACAGAACCCGGCTTACAGGCCGGCTAATTCTTTTTTCCTTTTTTCTGTCAAAACGATACGCGCGGATTGGCAAAAACACGTACTTGTATATACGAAATCCCCATTCTCTCCGTTATAACTCTTGCAAAAGCAACAACACACACTTACTTACAGCATACAACACGACAATGCCCTATAAAGAACATACACTTGCCGCTCACGGCGGACTGCGCCGCACGCTTTGCCTCGCAGGCACGGCCCTGCTCCTGAGCAACGCGGCTCTCACCGCAGCGGCCGACGACGAGGTGCGCGACCAGTTCAACCCCGTGCGCACGGCGGTCACTTCGCTCAGCATTGCCCCCGACGCCCGTGCCGGCGGTATGGGCGACGTGGGTGCCGCCACCGACCCCGACGTACATTCGCAGTACTGGAACCCGGCCAAGTACCCGTTCACCATCTCGCGCGCCGGCTTCGCCATCAACTACACGCCGTGGCTCCGCAAACTCACCACGGGCATCGCGCTGCTCAACGCCGAGGGCTACGTGCGCCTTGGCGACTACCAGGCTCTGAGCGCCTCGCTGCGCTACTTCACCCTTGGCGAAGTGGACGCGGGCGACATGACGGTGAAACCCTACGAAATGAGCGTCGACGCCGCCTACTCGCGAATGCTGAGCGAGAAGTTCTCGGCAGCCGTGGCCCTGCGTTACATCTACTCCGACATCACGGGCCACTACTCCGACAACACTACGGCCGGTTCGGCCTTTGCCGCCGACCTCGCCGTCTACTACAACACGTACCTTATGATGGGGCAGCGCGAGTGCCAGCTGGCCTGGGGCTTGAACATCAACAACATCGGTACAAAGGTGTCGTACGGCGACGACAAGTCCTACTTCCTTCCCACCAACTTGCGCCTTGGCCTGAGCTACCAGATACCGCTCAACGAATACAACCGCATCAGCTTCTCCGCCGATGCCAACAAGCTCCTTGTGCCGTCCATGCCCTTGCAAGGCGCGGACGAGAAGGACGAGGACTACAACACGCGGCTTCTCAACGAATACTATAACAAGTCGTCCATCTCGGGCATGTTCTCGTCGTTCTCCGACTCCGAACGAGGCTTCAAGGGCGAGATGGAAGAGATAAACTGGAGCGTAGGCGCGGAGTACACCTACAACGACAAGTTCATCCTGCGCGCCGGCTACCACCACGAGAGCGAAATGCAGGGCAACCGCAAATATGCCACCGTGGGCGCGGGCTTCCGTATGAACGTACTGGCAATCGATGCCGGCTACGTGATAGCCACATCGGCCTCGAACCCCCTCGACCAGACGCTCCGCGTGTCGCTCACGTTCGACATGGACGGCATCCGCGACCTCTTCGGCCGCCGTCGTTAAACGATTCTTTTCCCCACTACCCGATATGACAAAGATTAGAGTAGGCATGGGCTACGACGTGCACCGCCTTGTGCCCGGTCGTCCTCTGTGGCTTGGCGGCGTGCGGATTGACCACACGCTCGGGCTTCTCGGGCACAGCGACGCCGACGTGCTGATCCACGCCATCTGCGACGCCATGCTCGGCGCGGCCAATATGCGCGACATCGGCTACCACTTCCCCGACACTGCGGCGAGCCTCGAGGGCATCGACAGTAAAATTCTCCTCGAACGCACCACCGCCCTGCTGGCCCAGAAGGGCTGGCGCGTGGGCAACGTCGACGCTACCGTCTGCGCCGAACGCCCCAAACTCAATCCTCACGTGCCGGCCATGAAAGCCGCCCTCGCCCCCCTTATGAACGTGGGCGACGACGACGTGAGCATCAAAGCCACCACTACCGAACGCCTCGGCTTTACGGGGCGCGAAGAGGGCATCTCCGCCTACGCCGTGGTGCTGATTGAGAGGGACTGACCGGTGCGTATCTCCGTTCCGGCCGTCACTGTCCCCGGGCTTGTTTATAAATACTTGACAAGCGGCATATTGAATACTTGGCAAGGAGCAGATTGAATACTTGCCAAGAAGCAGATTGAATACTTGCAAGTATTTGATGACAAGTACCGAGAAAATTTTCACTACCCCGGGGATAAGAACGACAACTCCCCAACAAAAAGCGCGAGGCAGCCAAACCAGTGTTGGCTGCCTCGCGCTTTTCAGTTGCCCCTCGGTGGGAACGGCGGTTATTCGTCGTAGAACATGGCCCAGGCGTCGCGGTAGGAGATGACGTCCTTGTGGGCTCCGATGTATTCGTAGAGTTTGTAGGTCAATTCCTGCTTCTGTGCGTCGGTGAGCGTGTAGTCCCACTTTGCGGCCTCGTCGGCCGTGACGAGCGAGGGACTGTTTTTCGCGTTGCTCAGGTAGAGGCGCGTCACCCCCATGTCCTTCAAGTCCTTTTCGAGGAAGTCGGAGACGTATCCCTTGTAGCTCTGGAAAAGGTAGTCGCCCATGAAAAACCTTAGGCCGATGACGCGGCGCGTGCGCAGAAAGCGGTCGCAAGCGTTGTTGAACGACGTTTCAGCGTCGTTGTACACGAGGATGATCGTCTGGTCGGTAAAGCCCTCGTTGCGCAGCCGCTGAAGCGTTTCTTTGAGCAGATTGCGGTCCGACCACGTTTCGTCAAGCACAATGCCCGCACTGCTGATTACGTCCGCCACGTCGGGAATCGACTTCACGGCCGTACTTTTGCCCGCCCCCGAGTGGCCGGCCATCAGCACCACCTTGTTATTCCCGGCCGCACGGGCGCGGACGATGAGGCTGTCGAGCACTGCGCGGTCAACCACTGCGCCGCCGAGCAGGTAGGTGTATACGTTGCGCCCGTTGTAGCCGATGCTGCGAAACGCCTCGCGCGTCAGGTCCGGGTCGCGGGTGTTGGGCGTTGTCCCGGCCTGCATGGCCTTCCACACCACGCCGGCCAGGGAGTCCACGTGAGCCTTTGCCCACGCCTCGATATCTTCGCGCGATATAACGCTCTTGCTGAACCTGATACTGTCGGCACCAGTCACGTTGGCCTGCATCACGCCGTCTTTCCACACTTCGGTGACTTGCGCCTGCGCGCTCAGCGTGGCGCAAAGGGTCGCGATAATGAGTAGTAGCTTTTTCATTGTATGTTTGTTTTGTTTGGTTAAAGCAAGTCCGGACGCAGCCTTTTAGTCCTTTCAAGGCTTTGCTGCAGTTCCCACTCCTTGATTTTAGCCTCGTGACCCGAGAGCAGCACGTCGGGTACTTTCCAGCCCTTGTAGTCGGCCGGGCGAGTGTAGACCGGGGCTGCCAGGAGATTGTCCTGAAAACTGTCGCTCAGCGCGCTTTGCTCGTCGCTCAATACGCCCGGCACGAGGCGCACCAGCGCGTCGCTGATGACGGCCGCCGGCAGTTCGCCGCCCGTCAGCACGTAGTCGCCCACGCTGATTTCCTTGGTGATGAGGTGTTCGCGTATGCGGTAGTCGATGCCCTTGTAGTGGCCGCAGAGAATGATGATGTTCTTTTTCAGCGACAGTTCGTTGGCCATGGGCTGGCTGAACTGCTCGCCGTCGGGCGAGGTGAAAATCACCTCGTCGTAGTCGCGCTCGCTTTTGAGCCGGCTAATGCAGTCGTCGATGGGCTGGCACTGCATCACCATGCCCGCAAAGCCGCCAAAGGGATAGTCGTCCACGCGACGGTGCTTGTCGGTGGTGTAGTCGCGCAGGTTGTGCACGTGGATTTCCACAAGTCCCTTTTTCTGTGCCCGGGCCAGGATGCTTGTGTTGACGAACCCGTCGAGCATTTCGGGCAGCACGGTGATGATGTCTATACGCATGTTATTCCTTTGTCTTTTCTTTAAAATACGGGTTCAAACAACAATTTCTGCATAAGGAATGTGGGGGGGCTTTCCGCAAACCGCGCCCCGAAGGGGCAACTCCCCATAGCCCAGGGCAGAGTGGCGACGCAAAGCGGCGACACGTCACCCTGGGTAATCGGCGTTAGCCTGAGTTGCCGCCCTGACAGGGCAGCTCCCTTGATACCGGGCAACGCCCGGGTTCGGCTGCGGTTGAACAATGTGGCTTAGCGGGGCGTTGCCCCTTTATAAGAGAGTTGCCCTTTCAGGGCGCGCACGACCGCCTTAAATGCCGCAAATGTTATTTGAACGCTATAAATACGGCGCAAAAGTACAAATTAAAGAGCCAATCTCCTTACTTTTGTACACCAAACCAACGATTTGCAATGGACGAGAAACAACGCATCTTGCAGCTGCGGCAAGAGCTGCACCAGCACAACCATAACTACTACATAGACAACGCTCCCACAATCTCTGACCAAGAGTTTGACGCGCTGATGCGCGAACTGATGGACCTTGAAGCCCTTCATCCCGAAATGGCCGACCCAAACTCGCCATCCGTGCGCGTGGGCAGCGACCTGAGTAACGACTTCGAACAGGTGGAACACGCCGTGCCAATGCTCTCGCTGGGCAACACCTATTCGCGTGCCGACGTGGAGGACTTCTACAACCGCGTGAGCGAGGGACTTGGCGGCGAGCCGTTCGAGGTGTGCTGCGAGCAGAAGTTCGACGGCCTGAGCATTTCCCTGCTCTATGAACACGGGCGGCTCGTAAGGGCCGTGACGCGCGGCGACGGCGTGAGGGGCGACGACGTGACGGCCAACGTCAAGACCATCCGCACCGTTCCCCTGCAACTGCCCGAGGGCTGCGGCTGCCCCGACCGTTTCGAAATCCGCGGCGAGGTGTTGATGCCGTGGGAGAGCTTCGAAAAACTCAACGCCGAACGCGAGGCGCGCGAAGAACCCCTCTTCGCCAACCCGCGCAACGCCGCCTCAGGTACGCTCAAGAGCAAAAAGACCTCCGTGGTGGCTCACCGCCGCCTCGACGCGTACCTTTATTATGTACTTGGTCCCGAGGTGACGTTCCAGACGCACGCCGAACGCCTTGAAGCAGCCCGCCGCTGGGGCTTCCGCGTGTCCAGTTGCGCCGCCATTGCCCATTCCGTCGACGACATATTCCGCTACATAGACTATTGGGACGAACACCGCAGCGAACTCCCCGTGGCCACCGACGGCATTGTCCTGAAAGTAAACTCCCTGGCGCAGCAGCAACGGTTGGGTTACACGGCGAAAAGTCCGCGCTGGGCCATCGCCTATAAGTTCAAGGCCGAACGCGCCTGCACCCCCTTGCGCGAGGTGACGTTCCAGGTTGGGCGAACCGGTGCCGTCACGCCAGTGGCCAACATGGAGCCGGTGCTGCTCGCCGGTACGGTTGTGAAGCGCGCCTCGCTCCACAACGAGGACATCATCCGCCAGCTCGACCTCCACATTGGCGACCACGTGTACGTAGAAAAGGCGGGCGAGATTATCCCCCAAATTACGGGCGTCGACCTTGAAGCGCGCAAGGCTCTTGGCGATAAGCTCGGGCCGGCGGTAGAGTTCATCACCCATTGCCCGGAGTGCGGCGCGCCCCTCGTGCGCTACCCCGGAGAAGCCGCCCACTACTGCCCCAACGACACGCTCTGCCCCCCGCAAATAAAGGGGCGCATCGAACACTTCATCAGCCGCGACGCGATGAACATCGATTCGCTTGGTCCCGAAACGGTGGACGACTACTTCCGCCAAGGTCTCATCCGCGACGCGGCAGACCTCTACCGACTCCGTGTGGAGGACCTCATGGGGCCCGATGCCAAGAAACTGCGTTCGGCGCAAAAAATCATCGACGGCATAGACCGCAGCCGTCAAGTGCCGTTCGAACGCGTGCTTTTTGCCTTGGGCATCCGTTTCGTAGGCAAGGTAGTGGCAAAGGGCATAGCCCGCCACTTCAAGAGCATGGAGCGCATTCGCCAAGCCACCGCCGCCGAACTGCTCGAGTGCGACGGCGTGGGCGAAGTTATTGCCAACAGCGTGTGCGACTTCTTCCGCGAGGAGCGCAACGCCGCCCTCGTTGACCGCCTGGCCGAGGCGGGCGTGCAGATGCAGATGGCGGAGAAGCAAGCCGTCTCCACCGTTCTGGCAGGTCAGAACATAGTGATAAGCGGCACGTTCACCCGCCATTCGCGCGAGGAGTACAAGCAAATCATTGAGGACAACGGCGGCAAAAACACATCCTCCATTTCAAAGAAAACGACCTTCATCCTGGCCGGCGAAGGCATGGGACCCTCCAAGCGCGCCAAAGCCGAAACGCTGGGCATCCCCCTGCTGACCGAAGAGGAATTCCTCGCCAAACTCGAAGGGTAAACACCCAATGTGCAAGCCCTCGGTTTGCGGAATAAATTAAAAGCCCGAACCCATATAGCAAGGGTTCGGGCTTAAATTTTGCGTTGCTCTGAGTTATGCTAACGGCAATTGTCCTTTCAAAATCCGTAAGCTTTGAGGAATTTCCTTACCCGGGCGGTGTATTCGGCTGGGTAGAGGCGGTAACTTCGGGCGTGGGGTGCGCCGGGTGCAAGCCAAAGGGACTTGGGGGCGGGTTTGGCGCGGTAGAGGGGGTAGACCATGCTCGTGGGGACGAACTTGTCGGCCGTGCCGTGGATGAAGAGCATGGGACGGCGGCAGCGGGACACCTGGCGCAGGGCAGATGCCTCGTAGAAGTTCCAGCCGTAGCGCAGTTGGCAGAGTGCCGAGGCGGCCGGGATTATGGGAAACTCGGGAAGCGAAAAGCGTTCGGCGAGTTCCTTGGTGAATTGATCGTGCACCGAGGTGTAGCCGCAGTCCTCCACGTATGCCCCGACGCTTTGAGGCACGTCCGTGTCGCCTGAGAGCATCATTGTAGTGGCGGCTCCCATCGACACGCCGTGGACCACAATGCGCACGCTGTCGGAGAACAGTTCCGGGGCGGCGTCGACCCACCGGCGCACGTCGAGGCGGTCGAGCCAGCCCATCTGAAAATGGTCGCCGCCGCTTCGCCCGGCGTTGCGGAGGTCGGGCACGAGGAAGTTCATGCCGAGGCTGTCGAGGTACATCCGCCCGAGCGGAAGCATCCGCACGGCGTTGTCCGTATAGCCGTGCACGAGCAGTGCCGTACGCGCGGTGGGCTTGGCGGCGCGAGCGTAGACGGCGTGCAGGCGTGTGCCGTCGGGGGCGAGCAGGAAAGTGTCGCGCAGGGCATGGACGGCATTCAGCGAGTCGCGCCACTGCGCCATGCCTGGATAGAGCGAGTCAACCTCGTGCCAGGCGAGTTGCTCATTGCGCGAGCGGTTGCCGGGCTTGAGGGCGTAGTCAATCAGGTACCATGCGCCGCCCAGCGTGAGTGCGGCGAGGCAAACGACAACAACGAGCAAAGCCGTCAGAACTTTCTTGCAGCGGATTTTAGCCATAGGGTAGGGGAGTAAGAGTATGAGAAAAACGGGACGGATGAAGTTCCGTCCCGTTGAGGTTGGGGGATTAGAAGCGGGCCGTTACCTGCACGTCGAACGTGTTGTAGTGCGAGTCCTTCGGGGCGGTCGCGTGGCGCGCCGAACGGTCGTCGGTAAACGTGTAGTTGAGCTGGAAGATGAGGTTCTTGCCCAGCGTGTAGTTGCCCGAAAGCCCGTAGTTGGTGCAGAGCGACTTCCACGTGTGTTTGTCGTTGCGGTAGCAGTCGTATCGGCCGTATATTTTGAGCCCTTTCACCACGGGAACGCCCACTGTGGCGTACCAGGCATCGGAGCGGTCGGACGCAGTGGCATCGGTGACGACCCCCCCGACAGAACTCATGTATTCCCCTCGCACGGTCCAGTCGTCCTCGTACTTCAAGCCTGCTCCCCAGCGCACACGTTTCACGCTTTTGAGCGACAGAGCGTCGTTGGCGTTGTACTTCTCGTTGGTGTATTTGCCGTTCCACCCGAAACCGCCTATCGCGAGATTTTTGACGGGCGAAATCCACAGTCCGCCGATCACGTCCTTGTGGTGGTCCTTGTCCGTATGGTTGATGCCCTGCCCGTTGAATACGCCCACTTGGTAGTGAATCCACTTATGACCGTCGGCGGCGGGGATGAAGTCGCCCTGAACCTGCACGCCCACGTCGCGCCCCGAACTCTTGTTGTAGCTGCCTTCGCCGTTGCGGTCGCTGATAGAGGCGAGTTTCATCGTGGCTTGCGAGTACGAGCCCATGCCTATGGCCAAGGGACTCATGGGGTTCTCAAAGCCGAACGAACGTTTGAACTGTCCGAGCTTGATGCGCAGAAAGTCGAACTTCTGCCACTCGATAAAGGCATCGAGTACACGAGGACCTTTGTTGTCGCCGGGTGCGCCGTTTACCTCCATTTGCAGTTTGTAGTAGAAGTTCTTGAACACGTGGCCGTCGGCGTAGAGGCGGATGAAACGCAGGTCGAAGCCGCCGTTGGTAGCCTCGCCGCTGCGGTCGGATATGGAGTACTTGCCCATGATGTAGCCGCCAAACTTAATGCTCGGCTGCATCTTTTCGGCCACGGGCTTGTTGCCCTTTGCGCGGAAGGTGTAGCCGGGCGTTTCGTAGTCGAGGTTTTGGAACGATTGCGCTGCCGTGCTGTCTGCCTCTTCGGCATGAAGGGCGAGGGTTGTCAGGGCAAACGCGGATAAGAATATGCTTTTGCGTATCATGCGGGTGTTTTTTGTTTGTAATCGGGGCAAAATTACCACAAAAAAGCGTATCCGCCCGTTGTACCGTGTCCGGCGAGGTTGCCAGAGGGGCGGAAAACACGGCAAAAGTCACCCTTTCGCGAGAAAAAGACGCACGGCAGCCCTTTTGCGAATGAAAACTTTATTAACTTTGCTCTCGAAAGTAATGGAAACGGCGCAACTCCGCGCATAGCGTTGACCCGGCGCGCCGTATGTCGTTATGAATGCGCAAGCCAAGCGGCAAGCAGCGGCGGAGTGAGAACCGCCAGCCGTCCCGAGGCATCTACGAAGACGCGCATTGCAAAGGATAGCTTTCTTCGTTATTCTGATAGTCCTTTGCACATTCCCCTAAGAATAAATCAAACACATTTTTCACACTGCCCCGAGTTTAGACAACTCTAAACCGCTGCTGCCTTGTACGCATATATATAATATGTGTGCCTTGCGGCAAGAGGGGGAGAACGGAACGAACTGTGTTCCGCATTTGCCTAAAAGCCCGTTCCGAACGTTAAGGACGGTGCGGGCTGCTATACCCACAAACGAAACAGAAAACCCTCTATATGTTGAACCTTACCAAAGAACAGCTCTTGGAGCTGAGCGACGCTGAACTTCTTGCCAAAGCGCAGGAGATGGAAATAGAGAATACCGACGGGAAAGCCAAAAGCGACCTTGTTTACGAAATACTCGATGCACAGGCCATACGGTCGGCCGCCGAAGCCGCGCCGGTGAAACGCCGCACACGCATTGTAAAGAAAGCCGAGGCCGACCGCGTGTTTACCTCGGCTGAGCCGGCAGCCGACGTGGCCGCGCCGCGCAAGCGAACGCGCATTGCCGCAAAGAAAGAACCCGTGTTCGACGCGATTGAGAACACAGCCGCTGCCGCGGCTGCCGAAATGGCGGAACTCAACGCCGCAGTCCCTGCCGCTGCCGAGGAAGAACCCGTTGCAGCCCCTGCGGCGCAAACCGCTCCGGTCGTGGATATGCCCGACTTCATCGCTGAGCAGATACAGGAGGCCAAGGCAGACGTGTCGCTCGACAATGTACCCGACGTGCTGGACATGGAAGAGGTGAAGCGCACCTTGCAGAAGAACCGTGCGCCTGAGGCTGAGCAGGGCAACCTGCCGCCCGTGGTAGAACGCACTGAAAACCCGAACAACAGTGCCGACTTCATCATCACGCGCGACGTGCCGGCTGTCTACGAGGCCGATGACAACCTTGTAGTACCCGTGTCGGACTTGTCGGCCGATGCCAACGAAATGGCGGCAGACAATGCTGCAACCAAAGTGAAGTTCCACCGCTTCAAGGACGACCCTATGGTGCAGGGCAATGCAGCCGACAGGATCGAAGACAAACCCACCGCCGACAAAGCCAAGGGCAACGCCCGCACGGGCCGTACCGCCAACGCCAAGGAACAACAGAACAGCGCAGCCGCCCAGACGGTGACGCACCTGCTCGACGGGCGCGGCGTGCTGGAAATTGTGCCTGAGGGCTTCGGTTTCCTCCGTTCGTCTGACTACAACTACCTCGCCTCGCCCGACGACATCTACGTGTCGCCCACGCAGATACGCCAGCTCGGCTTGAAGCCCGGCGACGTGGTGGAGGGAAAGGTAAAAATACCGCGCGAGGGCGAGAAGTTCTTCGCCCTGGTGAGCGTAGACCGCATTAACGGCCTGGCTCCAGCCGAAGTACGCGACCGCATAAGTTTTGAACACCTCGTGCCGCTCTTCCCCGAAGAGAAATTCAACCTCTGCACGGGACGCAACGACAGCATCTCGTGCCGCATCGTCGACCTGTTTACGCCCATCGGCAAGGGACAGCGTGCGCTCATCGTGGCGCAGCCCAAGACGGGTAAGACAATGCTCATGAAGGACATTGCCAACGCCATAGCCCGCAACCACCCCGACACTTACCTCATGATGCTGCTCATTGACGAACGTCCCGAGGAAGTGACCGACATGATGCGCACGGTTAACGCCGAGGTAATAGCCTCGACATTCGACGAACCGGCGGCGCGCCACGTGAAGATTGCCGGCATTGTACTTGACAAGGCTAAGCGCATGGTGGAGTGCGGACACGACGTGGTGATTTTCCTCGACTCCATCACCCGACTGGCGCGCGCCTACAACACCGTAGCCCCGGCGTCGGGCAAGATACTCTCGGGCGGTGTCGACGCCAACGCCCTGCAAAAACCTAAGCGTTTCTTCGGCGCAGCCCGCAACATCGAGGGCGGCGGTTCGCTCACCATCATCGCCACTGCGCTGATTGACACTGGCTCGAAGATGGACGAGGTGATCTTCGAAGAGTTCAAGGGCACGGGCAACATGGAGCTGCAGCTCGACCGTGCGCTGGCCAACAAGCGCATCTTCCCGGCTGTGAACATCGTGGCATCGTCTACACGCCGCGACGACCTGTTGCAGGACGAACTTACCCGCAAGCGTATGTGGGTACTCCGCAACTATATATCGGACATGAACCCGCTCGAGGCGATGACCGACGTGAAGAAACGCATGGAAGGCACACTCGACAACACCGAGTTTATAGCCTCCATGAACGGATAGCCCCACAAAGGCTCTCCGACCGACAAACCCAAAAGCCGCCAGCGGCTGCACCCCATGCTGAAAACGCACTCAGGGATGCAGCCGCTGGCGGCTTTTTGAGTAGCACATAGTTATCGTTCACGCTGCTTTCTATCCAGAAAAATAGTACCCACTTGCCCTATGCCTTTGTGGGCTTTTAGCTTAGGTCGTAGTGTCGGGATGGCATGGTTGCTGGTTTAAGGGTCGGGTAGGGGCGTTATGCCTAAGGGAAAATTATCCTTTGAACTTGGCGACGAAGTCCTTGATGGCCTGGCAGGTGGTTTCCCTGGCCGGAGCGAGGGGGAGGCGCACCACGTTGCGCGCCTTTCCGAGGGCGGCAAGCAGGGCTTTGATGCCGGCCGGGTTGCCGTCGCGCGAGAGGAGCTTGTACGCCTCGCTGAGGCTGCGGTGCGCCTTGAGCGAGGTGGTGTAGTCGCCGGCGAGGGCGGCGTGTACCATCTGTCCGAATTCCTTTGGGTAGGCGTTGCCCACAACGGAGATTACGCCCCGTGCGCCGATGGTGAGCAGTTCGAACGTGATGGAGTCGTCGCCGCTCAGCACCTCGAAACCGTCGGGGGCGTTCTCTACGATGTCCTCAATCTGCTCGATGCGCCCCGAGGCCTCCTTGATGGCCACCACATTGGCGTTGTCGGCGGCGATGCGCAGGGTGGTGCTTGCCTCGATGTTGACGCCCGTGCGTCCCGGCACGTTGTAAAGCACTACGGGCAGGGGGGATGCCTTGGCCACGGCCGTAAAGTGACGGTAGAGACCCTCCTGGCTCGGCTTGTTGTAGTAGGGAGCCACGATAAGCACGCCGTCGTAGCCGCTCAGGTCGGCGTTTTGCAGGTAATTGGCCACGCTGGCCGTGCAGTTGCCGCCGGCACCGAGGAGCAGCGGCACGCGCCCGTTGTTTACCGCCTTTACGCGGTTCATCACCTCTTGCTTCTCGCTGTCGGAGAGGCAGGGCGTTTCGGCCGTCGTGCCAAGCACGCAAAGGAAGTCGATGCCTCCCGCTATCTGTTCCTCAACCAACGCTTCGAGCTGGCTGAAATTTATGCTGCCGTCTTCGTTGAAGGGCGTTACGAGGGCGATGCCCAGCCCTTTGAACGGATTTTCTCGTTTCATGATATATGACAATGCGGATTGTGAATATGTTTGCAAAAGTACCGTTTCGGAGAACAACCGCAAAGTAAATTGGCGGATTTGTAACAAAACGCTCGCTTGCGAGCCTTGCGGTTATGATATTTGGCACATCCCGTGCGCGCTTATTGCGCCGTGGCGGCCGCCAGGGCGAATTTGCCCTGCTGCCACGTGTAGACTACGGGGCGGAGCATGGAACGGATGTCGTCGGCCGTTTCGAGCGGCAGAGCCTCGGTGCTGAGGGAGAAAGTCAGCGTGAGCGCGTCGGCCGAGGCCGTGGCCTGTACGGGCAGCGAACCGATTACGGGAAGGAGTTCCTGTTGCCGCAGGTAGGAGAGCTTGCAGTCGCTCTTGACGAACGAGGTTGCCGCGGGGTGGGGCAGGGCGGTCTTCTGCTCCGTCCAGTGGCGGTTGTAGAGCTTCAGGTCCGACGACTTGCCCTGAGCGTCGAGCGTGTGGACGCTCAAAATCAGCGTGTCGGCGGCGAGGGGGAGCAGCCGCAGCTGCCACGAACTCACCTCCGTGCAGTCGAGCCGCAGGTATGTGTCCGTCAGTTCGCGAAGCACTGCCTGCCCCCCGTAAACATTCTGCGTTTTCGCTTCGAGGCCGCCCTCGAAAAGGTCAACGAGGTCGAGCCTCGCCGTGCGGTCGAGCAGGGGAAACACGCTCTGCGGCACGGCCTTGAAGCAGTCGGCCACGGAGAACGCCCGGGCGCAAAGCGCGGCGCAGAGGGCAAGGACGAGAAGGAAATTGCGGCGGTTCATAGTGCGGCAGTTAGGGGAATTTCGGTATGCAGGAGCGGCTGGATGCGTTCCCATTCCTGTTCGAAGTTGGGCGTGAAGAACCCCGTGCCCATACGGCGGCAAATCTCCTCGGGCGAGAAGAAGCGGCCGCCGTCGATCTCGTCGGACGGCTTGGGGTCGACGTCCGTCTGGGCTTTGAAGGCGTACACCAGTTCGCGTTCCACGTCGCTCTCGTGCACATAGCGGAGCAGAAACGAGGCGTGGGACGGAACGATGCCTATCTCCTCCGCCGTTTCGCGCAGCAGGGCTTGCACGGGACTTTCGTCCACGCCCATGTGTCCGCCTACGGCGGTGTCCCACTTGCCGGGCTGCACCGTTTTCCACTCCGGGCGGTGCTGCAGGTAGACCTGGCCCTGACTGTTGAACACGTGGAGGTGAACCACCGGGTGAAGTCTTTTGTCGCGCCCGCTGTGGAGCGTGCCGCGAAGGGCTTTGCCCACTCGTTCCCCCTTTTCGTTGACTACGGGTAGGAGTTCGTTGCTGTTGTCGTGCATGGTCAGGGAATTAGCAGGGAACTGTCGCCGTAGCTCAGGAAGCGGAAGTCGTGAGCGAGGGCGTAGTCGTAAACCTTGCGCCAGTCTTCGCCGATAAGGGCGGAGACGAGCAGCAGGAGCGTGGACTGCGGCTGGTGGAAGTTGGTGACGATGGCTTTGACGATGTGGTACTCGTAGCCCGGGGCGATGATTATCTGCGTCGACGTTTGCAGTACGGGCAAATGGTTGCGGTCCATCCAGTCGAGGATGGCTTGCAGCGCCTCAACGGTTGAGAGCGGCTCGTTCGTCGAGGCGGCGTATTCGTAGGGCATCCATTGTTCCACGTGCAGGTCGTCGGCGTGTGCCTCGGGGTTGCGGCTGATTGTCACGCCTATGTAGTATAGGCTCTCCAGGGTGCGCACCGACGTGGTGCCGACGGCTATGCAGCGGCCGCCGTGCGCCAGCAATCGCTCAATGCTCTCGCGCTTCACGGCAATCCACTCGGCGTGCATGGTGTGGCCGCCAATCTCCTCGCTCTTTACGGGCTTGAACGTGCCGGCCCCCACGTGGAGCGTTATCTCGTTGCGCTCCACGCCCTTCGCATCGAGGGCGGAGAGGACGCTGTCGGTGAAGTGCAGCCCGGCGGTCGGGGCTGCCACCGAACCCTTTACCTTGCTGTAAACCGTTTGGTACGTGCGCAGGTCGCTCGCCTCCGTTTCGCGGTTGAGGTAGGGCGGAATGGGCAGTTCGCCGATGGCTTCGAGCACTTCCGAAAAGGTGACGCTGTCGTCGCCCCAGTCGAACACCACCTCGTGGCCCGTGCCGCTGACGCCCGTGCGCTCGGCGGTGAGCGTTACCGTGCGGCCGCCCACGTTTATCTGCCGTTCAAGGCGGCCCTCCTTCCACTTTTTGAGGTTGCCCACGAGGCACGTCCAGGCCACGCGGCGCGTGGCGGCGAAGTTGAGCTGGTAGTCGTGGGGCGTGTGGGGCTCAAGGCAGAACACCTCGATGAGCGCGCCCGTGGATTTGCGGAAGTGCAGGCGAGCCTGAATTACTTTCGTGTTGTTGAACACGAGGAGTTCGCCAGCCCCGATGTGGCTCGGCAGGTTGCGGAAGGTGTCCTCGCTTATTGCGCCGCCCTTGTAGAGCAGCAGTTTCGACTCGTCGCGCTTCTCCTTAGGGTATTTCGCGATGCGGTCGTCGGGCAGGTCGTAGGTGTACGACGCTATATGCAGGTGTTTGGGGTCGATCATGGGGTGTGGATGTTGTTAGTTGTGGAGCAGCAGGAAGAAGCCTCCTGCGCTCATGGCGGCTCCGAGCAGGGCGAGGGCAATCCCCGCGCGCTCGAAGCCCCTGCGCCAAACGTCGAGGCTCACGAAAAACATCGCCGTAGGCACGAGCCACAGCAGCTGCGTGAGCAGGTAGAGCAGGAAACTCGCCACGGCGTTGCCAGCCGTACCGAACGGGTGCTGTCCGCCGAAAAGGAAGAGCGGGCAGAGCAGCAGGGGAATGAGGCTCAGGCCGGCAAGGGCAAGGAGCCATTTTGGAAAGTCGGACATAGAGTGGTGTATGCGTGCCGGGGCGGCCAAAGGGCAAGCCCCGGAAAATTCGGATTCGCGGCGTTCGCGCAGGGCGGCAAACCTAAGCGGGAACGGCCGCCGCGCGCTTTCGCAAAGCAAAGCTACTACAAATTGCCAACCTGCCCAAACGCCTTTCGCGAAACCGGCGGAAAGGGCGGCGTGCATACGATGTCTGGCCAGTCCGCCTTGTGGTCGCCACCGCCCCCGGGGAAAATGGCGTACACCGTACGGGGCACACGTGTCAGTCGTACGTGTTACGCACGTCATCCGTTCGCCCGACGCACGTAGCCCGTACGGGCGACGGCACTTTCCCGGGGAGTAATTCCGCCTTCGTGCCGCAGCGTGGCGAACGCGTTCCTCGCCCGCGACGGGGCAAGTTTGCTTACTCGGCGCAAAGGGCGTACCTTTGCGCAGTTTTCGCGTTAAGGCGCAGGTTCAACCCACACATATATGATAAGGAATGCGACAAAACGACTTGACACAAGGAAGCGTCATGGGCAACATCTTCTCGTTTGCCCTGCCGTACATGTTCGCCTATTTTCTGCAAATTCTCTACGGCTTGGCCGACTTGTTCGTCATTGGGCAATACTGCGGCGTGGACAGTACCACGGCCGTGTCGAACGGCGCCCAGGTGATGTATTTCATCACGGTGGTGATAATCGGCCTGGCCATGGGCACCACCGTGCGCACCGCCCTTGCCGTGGGAGCAAAAGACAAGCGGATGTCCGCCCGCGTGGTGGGCAACTCCGTTACGCTGTTTCTCGCCGTGTCGCTCGTGCTGAGCGTTGCGCTGATAGCCTTTACGGGCGACATTGTCCGACTGCTCAAAACGCCCGCCGAGTCGATTGCCGGCACGGAGCAATACCTGCTCGTGTGCTTCGCTGGCATACCGTTTATCGTGGCGTACAACCTCATCGCCTCCATCTTTCGCGGACTGGGCGACACGCGTACCCCGATGTACTTTGTGGCGGTGGCGTGCGTGGCCAATATTGTCCTCGACTACCTCTTTATAGGCTATTTCGGACTGGGCCCGATGGGCGCGGCCCTCGGTACCACCCTGTCGCAGACAGTCAGCGTGGTGTTCGCCGCCTTTGCCATCCGCCGCCACTGGACACTCTTCGAGGTGAAGCCAGCCGACTTGCGGCCGCAGCGCGACGTGCTGTCAAACCTGTTGAAGACGGGCGTCCCCGTGGCTTTGCAGGACGGTTTCATCCAGGTCTCGTTCATTGTCATTGCCGTCATCGCCAATATGCGCGGCCTGGACGACGCTGCCGCCGTGGGCATCGTGGAGAAATTCATCGGCCTGCTGTTTATCGTCCCCTCGGCCATGCTCTCGACCGTCTCGGCCGTGTCGGCGCAAAACATCGGGGCGGGCAAGCCCGAACGGGCCCGGCAAACCCTTTGGCGGGCCATGGCCATCACCTTCGGCTTCGGCATGGCGTGCGCCCTGGCCGTGCAGTTCGTACCCGAACCCGCGGTGCGCATCTTCACCGACAACGGACGGGTGGTGGCGCAAGGGGCTGACTACCTGCGGAGCTACGCCTGGGATTGCGCCCTTGCCGGCGTGCACTTCTGCTTCAGCGGCTACTTCACCGCTTGCGGCTACTCCGTCATATCGTTCTGCCACAACGTGGCGAGCATCCTCACGGCGCGCGTGCCGCTGTCGTACCTGTTTTCCATGAAATACGCCTCCACGCTCTACCCCATGGGCTGGGCCGCCCCCATCGGCTCGGGCGTTTCGGTAGCCATCTGCCTCGCCGCCTACTGGTGGCTGCGCAGACGGACGGTGAGAAGAGAACTGCAACCTTAGCGAGGGCTAAGGCTAAAAAACTTGCGCGGATATTCCCTGTAATTCGGAAAAATAGTAACTTTGCAGCCGCTATGCAAAGTGGAAATCCCCTTCATATCAATTTGGCGCGCGTTGCTGAAAAGGGCGAACGCCTTGAAATTGAGCTGGCTGATCGCTTCTTCGCCGACCTGGAGCAGGAAGAAATAAGCGGCGGGGACTTGCACGTAAGCGTTGCGGTACAATCGTCGGCCGACACCGTCTACAAGGTGAAGATTGCGGCAAAAGGGCAAGTTACAGTGCCTTGCGACCGCTGCCTCGACCCCTTGCAGATTGAAGTGGACACCGAAGAACTCGTTTACGTCAAGGACGACGAGCCGGGCGAGGGTGATTCGCCCGAAATGCTCTACACCGAGGCGGACGGCACGTGCGACCTTTCGTGGTGCGTGTACGAAATTGTTGAAACGTCGCTGCCCATGCAGCGCGTGCACGACATGGACGAGTGTAACAGCGATATGCTTGGCAGAATGGTTGCCGAAGGCGAAGACGGCGGCGAGGATGATGATTTCCTCGCATAGTCGGCCCTTGCGGGAACGTACAACAGAAAAAATCAAACTAAAAATATTTAGAACAAAATGGCACATCCTAAAAGAAGACAGTCTAAGACAAGAACTCTCAAGCGCAGAACCCACGACAAGGCAGTAGCCCCCACACTGGCAGTATGCCCTGAGTGCGGCGGTTGGCACATCTACCACACTGTATGCCCCACTTGCGGCTACTACCGTGGTAAGCTCGCCATCGAGAAAGAAGTGGCTGAGTAAAAGCCGGACGTGCTTTCTCCATAAAGCTCAACAAGAAAATAGCAGTTTAAGAGTTATACCGCTCCTCGCCGTTCGCTCGCGTACTCTTGCGCCTGCCGCGCCTTTCCCAAACGTGGAAATTCCGCCCCTCAACAAGGCAAGCGGAAACGGGTGCCGGTAAGAACACTGGTGAGCGTACAACTCTTAAACTTTTTTGTTACCCCAAATCCCCATCCCCTTAATCAGCAACACCGGCAAGGCAAAGCGCACGCACGGCATGGCGGTTCGAATGGCTCGAACCCGGACGGCGGAGGCGCATGAGCGTCCGGCTCTGTTCAACATATTCTCCCCATGGAAAAGATCAACGCTGTCATCACAGGCATAGGCGGCTACGTACCCGAGTACGTACTGAACAACGACGAACTGTCGCGCATGGTTGAAACCAACGACGAGTGGATCATGACCCGCATCGGCATTAAGGAACGCCGCATCCTCAACGAGGAAGGCCTCGGCACGAGCTACATGGCACGCAAAGCCGTGAAGCAGCTCCTCGAAAAGACCGGGACCGACCCGCAGGAGGTGGATTGCGTGATTGTGGCTACCACAACCCCCGACTACCACTTCCCCTCGACGTCGAGCATCGTCATCGGCCGTCTGGGCATGAAGAACGCCTTCGCCATCGATATGCAGGCCGCTTGCTGCGGCTTCCTCTTCGCCATGGACGCCGCGGCCGGCATGATACAGAGCGGCCGCTACAAGAAGATCGTGGTGTGCGGCGCCGACAAGATGTCCTCAATCGTCGACTACACAGACCGTGCCACTTGCCCCATATTCGGCGACGGCGCAGCCGCTGCCCTCGTAGAACCCTCGGTTGAAGAGGGCCTCGGCTGGCAGGACAGCTACCTCCGCACCGACGGCAAGGGCTTGCCCTTCCTCTGCATGAAGGCCGGCGGCTCGGTGTGCAGCCCCTCGTACTTCACGGTGGACCACCGTATGCACTACCTGCATCAGGAGGGCCGCACAGTGTTCAAGTTTGCCGTGACCAACATGAGCGACGCCTGCGCCAAGATTGCCGAGCGCAACAACCTGACGAAAGAAAACATCGCCTGGGTGGTGCCTCACCAGGCCAACGTGCGCATCATCGAGGCTGTGGCCAACCGCCTCGAAATGCCTATGGACAAGGTGATGCTCAACATCCAACGCTACGGCAACACGTCGGCCGGCACGTTGCCCCTCGCCCTCTGGGACTACGAGAAGCAGCTCAAGAAGGGCGACAACCTCATACTCTGCGCATTCGGCGCAGGATTCACATGGGGCGCAGCCTACCTGAAATGGGGCTACGACGCAAAATAAACCGCACAGGCCGGACAGAATGTCAGGCAAGCGAAATAAACAAAGCCGCGAACAGGCGTGTACAACTCTGACAGGCTGCACACGCCTGTTCCGGGTATAAGCAACGAAGCCCCCGGAAACACGCCGTGGCGGCAAGCGAAAAGCAAAAAACAAGGAAATGCACAAGGCAGGATTTGTAAACATTGTGGGCAACCCGAACGTGGGGAAGTCGACGCTCATGAACTTGCTCATGGGCGAGCGCATAAGCATCGCCACGTTCAAGGCGCAGACCACCCGTCACCGCATCATGGGCATCATCAACTCCGACGATGCGCAAATCGTCTTCTCCGACACGCCGGGCGTGTTGAAGCCCAACTACAAGCTGCAGGAAGAGATGCTGGCGTTCTCGGTGAGCGCGTTGCAGGACGCCGACGTACTGCTCTACGTGACCGACGTGGTGGAGAAGCCCGACAAAAACAGCGACTTCCTCGCCAAGGTGCAGAAGATGGACGTGCCTGTTTTGCTGCTCATCAACAAAATAGACGTGTCGAACCAAAAAGACCTTGAAACGCTCGTGGCGCAGTGGCACGAAAGTCTGCCCAAGGCGGAGATTTTCCCCATCTCGGCCAAGGCGAAGTTCAACGTCGACAACGTGCTGGCACGCATCAAGGAACTCCTGCCCGAATCGCCGCCCTATTTCGGCAAGGACCAGTGGACCGACAAACCGGCGCGCTTCTTCGTCACCGAAATCATTCGCGAGAAGATCCTCCTCTACTACGACAAGGAAATTCCCTACGCCGTCGAGGTGGTGGTGGAGCAGTTCAAGGAAGACGACAAGCGCATTCACATCAACGCCGTGATCTATGTGGAACGCGAGAGCCAAAAGGGCATCATCATCGGTCACCGCGGCGTGGCGTTGAAGAAAGTGTCGACCGAGGCGCGCCGAACGCTCGAAAAGTTTTTCGGCAAGAGCATCTACCTCGAAATATTCGTCAAGGTCGACAAGGACTGGCGCAGCAACGCCAAGCGGCTCGAAGCCTACGGGTATAAGCTCGACTGAGCAACCGGGACTTCAAACACAAGTGAAACACCCTAAACAACAAAAAGCAAGTGTCGAAATTAGTAGCTATAGTAGGTCGACCCAACGTCGGCAAATCTACACTGTTCAACCGCCTCACCGGCACGCGACAGGCCATTGTCAGCGATGAAGCCGGCACCACGCGCGACCGTCAGTACGGCAAGTGCGAATGGGGCAAGACCGAGTTCTCCGTAGTGGATACGGGCGGCTGGGTTGTTAAGTCGGACGATATTTTTGAAGGCGAGATACGCAAGCAGGTGACGCTCGCCACCGAGGAGGCAGACCTTATCCTCTTCCTCGTGGACAACCAGAACGGCATCACCGACCTCGACATGGAGGTGGCCACCATCCTGCGCCGCACAAAGCTCCCCGTAATCCTCTGCGCCAACAAGGCCGACAACAACGAAGACCGCTACTCATCGGCTGAGTTCTATAAGCTCGGCCTGGGCGACCCTTGCTGCATCTCGGCCATCACGGGCAGCGGCTCGGGCGACTTGCTCGACCTCGTGATTGAACGCCTCGGTAAGGACGAAAACAACGACGAGGGCGAGGACAACATCCCCCGTTTCAGCGTTGTAGGGCGTCCGAACGCCGGCAAGAGCAGCATTGTGAACGCTTTCCTCGGCGAGGACCGCAACATCGTGACCGACATTGCCGGCACTACGCGCGACAGCATCCTCACCCGCTACACCAAGTTCGGCTTCGACTTCTACCTCGTCGACACCGCCGGCATCCGCCGCAAAAACAAGGTGACGGAGAACCTCGAGTTCTACTCCGTGATGCGCGCCATCCGCTCCATTGAAAACTCCGACGTGTGCATTCTGATGCTCGACGCCACGCGCGGCATTGAAAGTCAGGACTTGAACATCGTTCAGATCATTCAGCGCAACCAAAAGAGCATTGTGGTGGTAGTGAACAAGTGGGACCTCGTAGAGGACAAGTCAAACGAGGCTATCCGCCACTTCGAGGAAGCCATCCGTTCGCGCATGGCTCCGTTTGTGGACTTCCCCATCATCTTCGCTTCCGCGCTCACCAAGCAGCGCATCTTCAAGGTGCTTGAAACGGCGAAGGACGTTTACACCTCGCGCAAACGCCGCATCTCAACCTCTAAGCTCAACGAGGAAATGCTACCGCTCATCGAGGCTTATCCGCCCCCCTCAATCAAGGGCAAGTACATCAAGATAAAGTATTGCGCCCAGATACCCGACACGCAGATACCCTCGTTCGTGTTCTACGCCAACCTGCCGCAGTACGTCAAAGAGCCGTACCGCCGTTTCCTCGAAAACAAAATCCGCGAGCGGTGGAACTTTACGGGAACACCCATTAATATCTTTATCAGACAGAAGTAAAAACGTTCAAGGCGATTTCACCCCGAACCGGCGCGCCGTCCGCGGCAAGTGCCGCCCGCGGTGAAATCGCTTTTCTTTTATATGCGATTCATTCCCTTGAATACACCGAAACATATCTTGCTCAGCCTTGCCGCCGTGTGCTGTCTTTGCGGTTGCGGAAAGGGCAAAAAAGCCGCTTCCGCCGACAATGCAGAACTTAGCCCAGACTCCATGGCAGTTGTCTGCTACACCCTGCAAGCCCAGGGGCATTTTAGCGAATACGTCAACGCGATGCAGTCTGCCAAGGACATGCCCGACGATTACAAGCAGCGCACCGTCGACCTGCTGCGCCAGCATCAGGCGTATATCAATAAGGAAAAACAAGGCGTGAAGAGCGTAACGGCACTGCGCGCCGAGCTGCACAACGGAGGCAAAATGGCCAACGTGTTCCTAAGCGTCACGTACAACGACAACAGCCGCGAGGAAATTCTCTTCCCCATGGTTCACGACGGAAAGCAATGGAGACCGCAATGACACTCTCGCCGCAGTCCGACCCTATGGGACGGGCTATCCTCGACTTTCAGCGCACGGGTACGGCCGGGCGGCTCAGTGTGCTTTCGTCGATGTTCGACGACGACGAGATGCCCGTGGCGCATCTATTCCGCAAGTTTTCAGAGATGCCGCCCCTCGAGCAAAAAGCCCTCCGTCTTGCCCGCGGACGAGTGCTTGACGTAGGAGCGGGAGCCGGCTGCCACACGCTCGCTCTGCAGCAGCTGGCAGAAAAAACAGGCAAGCCCTTGTCTGTAAAAGCCATTGACATTTCGCCCCTCAGCTGCGAGGCAATGCGCTCCAGAGGGTGCAACGAAGTGGCTTGCCTAAACCTTTTCGACCAGTCGTTCAACGAAACGTTCGACACCATCCTCATGCTGATGAACGGCACGGGCATAGCCGGCAGAGCAAGCCGTTTGCCAGCCCTGTTAAGCCGTCTGAAACAACTGCTCCGAAAGGGCGGTCAGGTTCTCATAGACTCTTCCGACCTGGTGTACCTCTTCGAAGACGAAAACGGTATACCTGCAATCCCCGACAACGGTCGCTATTACGGTGAAGTGGACTACCAAATGGTTTACCACAGTCCCGGAAAAGCTACAATAAAAGGACAACCTTTCGACTGGCTATACGCCGACTACAACCTCCTGTCCACCGCCGCCCAAGCCGCCGGGCTAAACTGCGAACTGCTGCAAGAGGGCGACCACTACGACTATTTGGCACGGTTGACTTGTCGTTAGCCGACTGAGAACGAACGCATACAAAGAAAGTGCAAAAGGAACGAGGCAGGAAACCTGCGCTTCTTCCTTTTGCACTTTCTGTTTTTCAACGCTTTCCGTAGTGCGTTATTCCACTTCGAGGACAAGACCTTTGAGGTATTCGCCTTCGGGATGGTAGATGTTGATGGGATGATCCGCCGGTTGGTGTAGTTGGTGGAGAATGCGTACGTGGCGGCCGCTCTGGGCGGCGGCGGTGAAGACAGCCAGCCGGAACTGATCCTTATTGACGGCCTGCGAGCAACTAAACGTAAAGAGAATGCCGCCGGGCTTAATCTTGCGGAAAGCGATGGCGTTGAGCCGGGTGTACCCCTTCAAGGCGCGTTGCAGGGCATCTTTGTGCTTGGCAAAGGCGGGCGGGTCCAGAACGATGAGGTCGTAGTTGTCACCCGCCGTTTCGAGGAACTTGAACGCGTCCTCTGCATAGGCCTCGTGGCGTGCGTCGCCGGGGAAATTCAGTTCGGCGTTGGCGCGCGTCAGTTCAATGGCTTTCGCCGAAGAGTCCACTGAGTGTACCAGAGTTGCGCCGCCGCGCATGGCATAGACGCTGAAGCCGCCCGTGTAGCAGAACATATTCAGCACGTTGCGCCCCTTGGCGTAGTGTTCGAGGAGCGAGCGGTTTTCGCGTTGGTCTACGAAGAACCCCGTCTTTTGCCCCTTGAGCCAGTCTATGTGGAAGCGCAGACCGTTTTCGGTGGCCACGTTGCCGTCGTCGTGCCCGATGAGAAAACCGTTCTCCTGGCCGAGGTCGGCCTTGAAGGGCAGGGTAGTTTCCGACTTATAGTAAACGTTCTTCACCAATCCGTCCGAAGCCTCCACAAGAGCCTTGGCAATATCCTCGCGGCACACGTGCATACCCACGGAGTGCGCTTGCATAACTGCCGTTTCGCCGTACACGTCGATGACCAAGCCCGGCAGACGGTCGCCCTCGCCGTGAACGAGGCGGTATATATTGTTGTCCGTCCGGCGTGTGAGCTGCAACGCCTCGCGCAGACGGAAAGCTTCGGCAAGGCGGCTGCGCCAAAAGTCGCGGTCGATGGTTTCTTCGTCGAACGTGAGCATACGCACTGCGATAGAGCCTATCTGGTAATGCCCGTACCCCATGAGTTCGCCCTCGGCTGAGACTACGCGCACCGTGTCGCCCTCCTGCAACTTGCCGTTCGCTCCGGCTATTGCCCCGGAGAACACCCACGGGTGGAAGCGTTTGAGGCTCTCGCTCTTGCCTCGGCGCAGGAACACGGTGGTTATAGCGCCGTTGTAAGTCGGCTGGTATTCTTCGTCGATGTGGCGGGGAGTATGCGGATTGTTCTTTTTCATGCGTTTGCGATAGTTTCTGTTACGGTTTGGTCAATGATTTCGTAGTCGCCCGTGCGGCGCAGAAGGTCGAGCCTTTTGTAGAGCTGAATGCACGTAACGGCATCGGCGGCGGCGTATACTTTTTGCGATTCGCTCAGCACGTCCGCTTCCCAGTTTGTGAGGCGAGCCGTTTTCGACAGCCTCATCTGGAACACGTTGGCGTAGAGCTTTTGCAGGCTCATGTCCTCAATGCCCATCTGCTTCACGAGGTTCTGCAAGTCAATGCAAGCGTCGGGGCTGAACGAAGGGACGCGCTGGCGGAGCATCATAAAGTCGTCTTTGAGCGACAGTCCCACTTTAAGCACTTTGGGCGAGGCGAGTAACTTCTGCAAACAGGGCAGAAAGCCCGTCTGGTTGAGCCGGAAGAGGAAGCAAACGTCCTCGTTGGCCGCTTGCAGGAGTGCCACCTTATAGTGTACGCCGCGGCGAAAGGCTGGGCGCGTTTCCGTATCGATGCCCACAATGGGCGACTTGCTCAGAACCGCCGTTGCGCGTTCGGCTTCCGATTCGCTCTGCACCACTACGATTTTTCCCTTGTAGGTGTAGCGCGGCAGGGTGGTGATATAGTTTTTGTCTGTCTTTTTGAAGAGTTGTTGCATAGGGTTTTCCAAATCGTGTCGACTGGGTGTGGGGTGGGGGAGGGTCAGTCTTGTTCGCCCGTGGCGATGTCATGAATGGCGCGCAGGGCGTTGAGCAGCTTTTGCCCCCATTGCAGGTTAAACTCGTCGAGGGTTTCGCTCAGCGCCACGTGCATAGATTCCTCGTAACCGCCGCGGAACGTCTCCACCAGTTCGCGGAGCTGTTGGTAAACGTCGGCGAGATTTTCGCTCACGGTGCATAGCACGGGGCGTTCGGAGAATTTGAAGTCCTCCACAAACACGTCGAGGAAGTCGTCCTTGTCGCCAAGAACGCTCGCCACCGTACGACGCACAAAGTTGTAGTCGTCCTCCGTCAGCTTGTGCTCGTTCCACCCGTCATGCTCCGGCACGTTGCCCAGAAGCGTGGCTTTGAGGTAGACCATGGGGAGCAGACCGCGCATCACCTTGGTAAACGAGGCCATGTCCGTTCCGCCGCACTGTTCGAGGTACTTGCAGTATTCCGTGCTGACGGTCACAAAGTCAAGCACGGGCTGAGAGTAGAGAAAGTCGTCCTTTTCTTCCATGGGAAAGTTATTTGACGGTCAACGCACGGTCGATGAGGTCGGCAAGGGCGAGGAAGTGAGCCTGTTGCTTGGCGGCGTGGCACTGGCGTTGCAGGAGCTGCAGTTGTTGCAGCACAACGCCGCTGGCTTCCGTGCCTTTGTAGTTGTTGAAATAGCCGATGAGTTCCTCCACCGCCTTGCGCTGCAAAGCCTTGCGGTAGGCCGAGGGTTCTGCGCCCGTCCGGGCCTCTGTGAACAAGCGGCTCACGGCGTTGGGCAGGTAGTCGGCGGCAGGGTAGGTGTCGGTGAGGCGGTTCAGCACGTCGGCCGAGAAGAGCGAACTAACCACGCGGTTGCCCACCTTGTTGAGGTAAGCCTGCGCGTTGGGCGTGATGCGGTTCATGTAGGGCTGGGCAATGAGCCACTTCGGCTCTTGCAGAATATGCTCGTCGAGGAAGTTGAACGCATCCTCCTGCTTTGCGCGCGGCTCGTCGGTGTAGACTGCGCCGGGCTGGTCCACCGTTTTGTAGTCGGCATATACGCCGCCGAGGTTCGAGGCCACGTGGAAACAGTAGCGCATGAACTGCGACACAACCTGAAAGTACATGCTCGACAGGTTGCTCCCGTTGATGTCGCCGCTCTCGTAAGTCCACTGAGGCAGCAGGGGAAGTTCGCGTTTCAGGTTAAGGATGCCGTAGTTGCTTGCCTTGACCGCATCGTCGCCGAGGTCCTCGCGCTGGCAACGGGCGTCGTTTGTCTTGTTCGTCTCGCCGTCGCCAAACCACAGACGGCGGTTGCCTTTGAGTCTTTCGGAGGTGAGTTTTTCGAGTTCCCAATGGTCGCTCGTAGCGTCGTAGGCGTTCCACATCGGCTTGTAGCCCCACTCAATAGCCCAGCAGTCGTAGTCGCCGATGCGGGGGAAGATGCCGGCGTGCGTGATGCTGTCCTCGGGCTGCGCCACGTAGTTGAAGCGCGCGTAGTCCATGATGCTCGGCGTGTGGCCGTGAGCCTCGACAAACTCGCGCGAACGCAGACTGTCCACCGGAACCGTTGACGACGAGCCGAAGTTGTGGCGAAGACCGAGCGTGTGGCCCACCTCGTGCGATGATACGAAACGGATGAGTTCGCCCATCAGTTCGGGCGAGTATTTCATTTTTTGCGCCGCCTCGTCGAGCGTACCGGCCTGTATCATGTACCAATCGTGCACGATCGTCATCACGTTGTGATACCAGCAGATGTGACTCTCAATGATTTCGCCGGTGCGGGGATCGTGTACGTTCGGCCCGTAAGCGTTCTCGGTGGGCGAGGCAAGGTAGCGAATGCACGAGTAGCGGGCATCTTCCATCGACATCGTGGAGTCGTTTTCGGGCCACTCGCGAGCTTCGATGGCGTTCTTGAAACCGGCTTGCTCGAAAGCCTTTTGCCAGTCGTTCACACCCTGAATGAGGTAGGGGCGCCACTGCTTGGGCGTAGCCGGGTCAATGTAGTAGATGATGGGCTTCTTGGGTTCTACGAGTTCGCCTCGCTTCATCTTCTCCATGTCCGCGCTGTCCTTGGGCTCAAGCCGCCAGCGCACAATGAAACTGCGGTTTTCCACTCGCTGCTGGTTGTCGGCGTAGTAAGTGTAGTTGTCGGCGAAGTAGCCCACACGGGGGTCGAAGAGACGCTGCATCATGGGTTCTTTGGGCAGAAGTACGAACGAGATGTTAAGTCCGAGCGTCACCTTGCCCGTATAGGCGGCTGCGTAGTTGCTGCTCGACGACGACATCCACGTCTTCACTACGCGCACCTCCGTGTTGAGGGGAAATGTCTTGACGCTCTCGATGTAGGAACTGCTGGCAAGGAGCGACTGCAGCCCCATCGACCGCTTGTCGTCGTTGCGCACGCCAAGGGCGGGATTGTCTTCGAGGAAAAGGCTGTTCACCTTGATTTTGCTGGCGTTGCCGGCGTATTTTTCCACCTTGAACGAGGCGATGATAGGATCCTCGTTGCTGATGACGATGGCGCGGTTTATTTTGTCCACGCTGTCGGCTGTGTTGACGAGCAAGCGCGAGCGCAGAAACATCTTGTTGTCTGCCCCCTTTTGGAAGTATACGGTCTGTTCGTTGGCCAGTTCGCCGCCGTATTTCCCCGTGTTCGACGGGGTGGACGTGTAGCGGACGGTGACGAGCATCTCGCGGCCTATGAGCGAGTCGGGAATGGTCAGAAACCAGTCCGCGCCGCTCTGCGTCACGGTGAACAGGCCTTTCGTCACCTTCTCAGCCGAGGCGGCGGGTTGGGGGTGGGAAGTCTTCTGCTTTGCTGCGGCCGGCATGCCGATGAGCGTGCTTGCAAGCAAAAGGGGCAATATCTTTTTCATGTCAGGATGGTTGATTTATTTGGTAAGTGTTTTGACGAATGAGTCGTAACCCAGTTCGAGGTTGCTAAGTTCGTAGTCTTCGAGGGCGAGGGCGAACGTGCCTTTCACGCCGGTCAGCCCAAAGTAGGTGCGCAGGGCGGAGACCATGCGAAACGACAGCTCGTCGTTGTTGTGCACGAGGGCGGCGGCGCATTTCTCAATCTCCGTTTCGTCCAGTGTGCGGAGGGCGAGGAAAAGGGCGTGGAACGCCGGCAGCGTGCGCGTTCTGGCGAGGATGAGCAACTTCGCCTCGTTGCCGCAACGGGTAAAGAGCCGCAGCAGTTCCGTTATCTCGTCGCTCGTCCGCAGTTGCGGCACAAAGGCTTCGAGCGTTTTCCGCTCGTCAATGGCGGAACACGTTTGCGCAAAGCTTCCGAGCGAGGCGGCCGACATCGTAAGCGCGCCTTTGCGGTAGAGAGCCGTGCCGGCTTTGAGGAACGTGCCGAGATATGCCTTAGCATTGCGGGGAACGATGGCGTTGAAAGCCAACCAATAAGCCTCGTCGGAGAGCGTAGGCAGCACGTCCTCGGCAAGCAGGTAGCCCGCCGTGCGAAACTCCGACACGCTCATTCTTTCGAGCATTTGCGCAAGTCCGTCAAAGTCGTTCCGGTCAGTGTGCGCAAGCATTTTGCTCCGCAACACGGGGTTGTGTCTTCGCAGCGAAATCATTGGCGGCGGTTGAGCAGCACCACGTTCTCCACGTGGTGCGTTTGCGGAAACATATCGACGGGTTGCACGGCCACGACCACGTAGTCCTTGTCGAGCAGTTGCAGGTCGCGCGCTTGGGTGGCAGGGTTGCAGCTGACGTAAACAATGCGTTTCGGGGCGGCAAAGAGGATTGTGTTGACCACGTCGGTGTGCATTCCGGCGCGGGGAGGGTCGGTGATAATCACGTCGGGGCGACCGTGCTGACCGATGAAATCCTCGTTGAGGATGTCTTTCATGTCGCCGGCGTAGAAGAGTGTGTTGCCGATGCCGTTGATGCGCGAATTTTCCTTTGCGTCCTCAATGGCTTCCGGCACGTACTCGATGCCCACCACCTGCCGTGCCTGGTGCGCCACAAAGTTGGCGATAGTACCCGTGCCGGTGTAGAGGTCGTAAACAAGTTCGTTGCCCGTAAGTCCGGCGAAGTTGCGAGCCACTTTGTACAGCTCGTAAGCCTGTTCCGTGTTCGTTTGGTAAAAGCTTTTCGGACCTACCTTGAAGCGCAGGGTCTCCATCGTTTCGTAGATGAAGTCTGTGCCGGCATAGGTGTGGATGTCCAGATCGCCTATGGTGTCGTTGCATTTGAGGTTGTTCACCCAAAGCAGCGAAGTCACTTCCGGGAACGTCTGGCTGACGTATTGCAGCACGCCCTCAGCCTCGGCTTGTTCCTCGTCCGTGCGGATGCAGAACTGCAACAGAAGCATAATCTCGCCCGTGGCGGAGGTGCGTATCATCATGTTGCGCAGCAAGCCGTGTCCGCCCCGAATATCGTAGAACGTCAGACCTTTGTTCAGCGCATATTGGCGTATGCCGTTGCGAAGGCGGTTGTTCACGTCGTCCATGAGGTGGCACTCCTCGATGTCGAGGATTTTGTCGAACGCACCCGGAATGTGGAAGCCCACGGCGTCCATCACGTCGAACTCCTTGCCCGACGCTACTTCCTCGGTGGTAAGCCAGCGTTTGTTCGAAAAGCCAAACTCCAGCTTGTTGCGGTACTGCTTCGTGTGCTTGCTGCCAAGGATGGGGCTCACCTCGGGCAGAGCCACCTTGCCTATGCGCGTGAGGTTGTCCACCACCTGCTTCTGCTTGTAGTAGAGCTGCTCCTCATAGGGGAGGCACTGCCACTTGCAGCCGCCGCAAACGCCGAAGTGCTTGCAAAAGGGTTCTGTGCGCTTGGGCGAGAGCTTGTGGAAACGCACCGCCTCAGCCTCAGCGTAGCTATGCTTCTTGCGGCGGATTTGCAGGTCGACCACGTCGCCGGGCACCACGTAGGGGACGAACACCACCAAGTTGTCTACCTTGGCGATGGCTTTGCCCTCGGCGGCCACGTCGGTTATTTCGATATTTTCAAGTACGGGGAATGGTTTACGTTTGCGCGCCATTTTATGTGCTGTATAATATATTGTGTATCTAAATATTGTCCTTGCGTGCCTCTTCTTTCAGCCGTTGCAAAATTTGCGGCAGGGCGCAAGCGTCTTCCGCCTCGCTGGGAACGAGCGTGTATCCCTCGGGCGCGGCTGTTTTATGGTCGTAGGTTAGCTGATAGAAGTCAATCCACAGGTTGCGGTGCGAAAGCACGTGTTTCGCCTTTTTGCGCACCAGCCTCCACGTGCCGCCGGACGGGAAGAATTGCCTTGCCTCTTCGCTACGGAGAAAAACGTCCGTCGGGGGCAACGTGGGGAACTCAAACAAGGGGTATTCGTAAAGCCCCTTCCAAATGTCGTTGCCCCTGCGTTTGCGCATCCAAATGCCGCTGGGCGTTTCTGTTCGCACGTACACGAGGCAGCGGTCCGTCACTTTTGTCTTGCGCGACTTCCGGGGGAGCGTCTCCGCCGTGCCTTGTTGCCTTGCCAGGCACGATGCGCTCAGGCAGCAGCCGTCGCAGTCGGGGTTTGTCGGGGTGCATTGCAGCGCACCGAAGTCCATCAATGCCTGGTTGTAGTCTGCGCTGCGCTGCAAGGGGAGCAGTTCCTGCGCCAAGTCGGCAAAGTGCTTCTTGCCCTGAGTGGTGTCGATGGGGATGTCGATGCCGAAATGCCTTGCCAGCACGCGGTACACGTTGCCGTCGACCACGGCGCAGGGCGCATCGTAGGCAAACGAGCATATTGCCGCTGCGGTGTATTCGCCCACGCCCTTGAGCGAGCGCACGCCGTCGAGCGTGTCGGGAAACTTGCCGCCCCAGTCGTTTACTATCTGCCGTGCCGCCTGTTGCATATTGCGCGCACGGCTGTAATAGCCAAGCCCTTGCCACACGCCCAAAACATCGTCCTCCTCGGCGGCGGCAAGGCTCTCCACCGTCGGGAAACGGTCGACGAAGCGAATGTAGTAGTCGTACCCCTGCGCAATGCGTGTTTGCTGCAAAACAATCTCCGACACCCATATCTTATAGGGATCGGAGATGTTGCGCCATGGCAGACAGCGTTTGTGCGTGTCGTACCATGCAAGTATCTGTTGCTGAAACATACCCCTAATGGAACAGCTTGATGCGCTGTTCTTCGGAGAGTTTGCAAATGAGCAGTTTGCCGTCCTTCTCGGCCACCACGTAGCCGTCGAGGCCCTGTATCACCACTTCGCGCTCGCCGCAGGTGTGCACCACGGTGTTGAACGTGTCGAATAGCTTGATGTTCTTGCCGAAACAGGCGTTGCCGTATTTGTCCTTGTCCGACTGCTCGCGCAGGGAGTTCCACGTGCCAAGGTCGCTCCAGGCGAACGTGGCGGGAAACACGAAGATTTCCTCAGCCTTTTCGAGGATAGCGTAGTCCACCGATATGTTGGTACACTCAGGGTAAGCCTCGTTGATGAGCCGCTGTTCGTCGGGCGTGCCGTAGTGGGGGAGGAGGTTCTCAAAGATTTCCGAAACGCCCGGCTCGTATACGCGGAAGGCGTTGATGATGGTGTTGACGTTCCAAATGAATATACCCGAGTTCCAAAGGTAGTTAGGCTGCTTCACGTATTCCTCGGCCACGGGCAGCGTGGGCTTTTCCTTGAACTCGTCCACACGGAAAATGTTTTGCTTGCGCGAGGACGAATAGCTAAGGTCGGCCTTGATGTATCCGTAGCCCGTTTCGGGGCGCGTGGGCTTCAAGCCGATGGTCACGATGGCATCCGTCTCGGCGGCAAACGACAGCGAGTCGGCAACCGCCTCTTGGAATGCGTTGGTGTCCATCACCACGTGGTCGGCCGGCGACACTACGATGTTAGCCTTCGGGTTAAGTTTCTTTATCTTCCAGCTCACGTAGCAGATGCACGGGGCCGTGTTGCGCCGGCAAGGCTCGCTCAGGATGTTCCCGGCAGGCACGTCGGGGAGCTGCTCCCTGACAATGTCCTTGTAGTCGGCCGAAGTGACCACCCACACGTTCTCCGCGGGCACCAGGCCTTTGAAGCGGTCGAGCGTGAGCTGTATGAGCGTGCGTCCGCAGTTCAGAATGTCGAGGAACTGCTTGGGGAGTTGCTCGCTGCTTACGGGCCAGAAGCGGCTGCCAATGCCGCCGGCCATAATCACAAGGTGGCTGTTTGCGTCCATATATATTGCCGGAATGTTTCTTGGAAGGTGCTTAAAACGATGTGGGGAAATTTGCCCCGTGGTTACTTTTGCCCGTCAACGAGCATGGTGCCTTGAATGTAAATGCGCACGATGGAGTTTGTGGCGTTCGAGCGTACGGTGATAGGCTTCTTGAAGAAACCCTTGAACTTGCCCTTGCCGTTGTACGACACCTTGATCGTGCCCTTTGCGCCCGGAGCGATGGGGTCCTTGGGCGGAGTAGCCACCGTGCAGCCGCACGAGCCGTAGGCCTGCTGTATGACGAGCGGCTTGTCGCCCGTGTTGGTGAATACGAACGAGCAGGTCTGCACCTTGTCCTCGTCGAAGTTGCCGAAGTCGATGGTCGTTTTCTCAAATTTCACAACGGCTTGCGCCATGCCCGCGCCGCAAACAAGGGCGGCGAACAGCAGTGAGAGTAAACGTTTCATGGGAAATGTGTTTTGCGTAAACAAAAAAACGCGCTTTCGTATGCGCTGCTTTTGCAAATGTACGGCATATAATCCGAATGGAAAAATAATGCATAAACAAATGCCCGTTTCTTCGCCAAATCAGTACTTTTGCATTATGGCAGTCCCTGAAAAGATAATCCTCGGCATAGACCCCGGCACGAATGTGCTTGGCTACGGCGTACTCAAACAAAACGGACGCACGGCTACGATGGAGGCGATGGGCGTGATAGACCTGCGCAAGTGCAACGACGTTTACCTGAAGCTCGGGCGCATCCACGAGCGAGTGCTGGGGGTGATCGACGCTTTCAAGCCCGACGAATTGGCCATCGAGGCTCCTTTTTTCGGCAAGAACGTGCAGAGTATGCTCAAGCTGGGGCGTGCGCAGGGCGTGGCCATTGCGGCGGCCATCAGCCGCGACATCCCTATCGCCGAATACGCCCCGATGAAGATTAAGCAAGCCATTACGGGCAACGGACAGGCGAGCAAGGAGCAGGTGGCCGCCATGCTGCAGCGCATTCTCCGCATTCCCGACAGCAGCATGCTCCCATTCTTCGACGCAACCGACGCACTCGGCGCGGCCTACTGCCATTTCCTGCAATCCTCACGCCCTCAGACAAGCGGCGGCGCAGCTCGCTCGTGGGCCGACTTCGCAAAGCGCAACGCCGACCGCGTACACTCCGCTGGCGGTCGCACGACACACTGAAAAACAGTTTCTTCATGAAGCACATACTCTTTCTTCTCCTTCTTCTTACGGCATCCGCAAGTTCCCTGCAAGCGCAGGAGGTGTACAACTACGTGCTGGGCAACGCCACGCGCACGGTCAACTCGCCCACGAGCAGCTATACGCAGACGCAGATAGCGCAGTTCAAGCGCACGGCCTTGGTTTATTTGAAGAAAAAGGCTTTTGAACAGTCCGACTCCATTTCGTCTTCATTCCTCGACACGCAGGCTTACTACCTTTCGGAGTACGTTACGCTCTTCTTCAACGAAATTGTCAAGACGAAGCGGCTCAGCGCCGACAAGCGCAAGGAGCGTGTCACGCTCTTCATGGACGCGTCAGTGTCGAACCCTCTCTTTGTCGACAACGACCAGGAAACGACCATGGCCTTCGTCACCAGCGGCGCGGAGCTCACGCCTTTCTGTCTCAACACCGACTGGCAGAAAGCCTATGCCGCCGTTACCGACGAACTGAAAAAGTAGTGCGCCGGCTGCCTCCCCCTTTCCAGAACACAAACCCTGTTAACTCACTGTCAATATGTACGATATCCAACTCAACGAGAGCGGCACGCGCCACATGAGCGTGACCGACCAAAATATGCAGACCATCCGCAAGTACGGCCTCTTCAACGGACTTGTCAGCTCCACTGGCTACGTAACCGAGGTGGAACTCGAAAAGCTACGCCTTAGCATCCGCTCGCTCATAGCTTCGAGCGCGGAAAACACCAAAGACTTGCTCGACCTCTGCATCGACGTAATCTACCACGACAAGATGAAGGCTTTCGGACTGAAAAACCTTATGCAAGCCTACGCGTCGTGGACGGCCTCGCACCCCGAGCCGGCAGCCGACGAGCAGTGCTAACCCAAATCCCTTACGTTCGTTCTTGCCAGGACGGATGCCCCGACGGGGGTGTCCGCCCTGGTCAGTGCGTTTTCTGAACTCCCTGTTGAAACCCTTACTCCCCATACTCCCATGCAACTAACCGACTGGCTCCCCACCACGCGCAAGGAAATGGACCTTCGCGGCTGGGACGTGGCCGACGTAATCCTCTTTTCCGGCGACGCCTACGTGGACCATCCCTCGTTTGGCGCAGCCGTGCTGGGCCGTCTGCTCGAAGCCGAGGGCTACCGCGTATGCATCGTGCCGCAGCCCGACTGGCACGGCGACTTCCGCGACTTCAAGAAACTTGGCCGCCCGCGCCTTTTCTTTGCCATTGCCCCCGGTTGCATGGACTCGATGGTCAACAAGTACACGGCCAACCGCCGTCTGCGCTCTGAGGACGCTTACAGTCCCGACGGGCGGCACGACATGCGCCCGGAGTATCCTACGATTGTCTACACGCAAATCCTCAAGAAACTCTACCCCGATGCCCCCGTGGTGCTTGGGGGCATTGAGGCTTCCCTGCGGCGCGTCACGCACTACGACTACTGGAAGGAGCGGCTCATGCCCTGCATCCTGGCCGACAGCGGAGCCGACCTCATCATCTACGGCATGGGCGAACTCCCCCTCACCGACCTTTGCCGCACGCTCGAGGACCGTTTGCTCCACCACCGCGACACGGCCTTTTGCACTGCCGACCAGTTCAACGGCCTGATGCGGAAGTACCCCGTCAGGCAGACCGTTACCTTGCACCTGCGTGATGCCATACACGGCGGCATTACCGACGACGACATTGTGCTTCACTCTCACGAGGACTGCCTTGCCAACCGCAAGCACTACGCCGAAAATTTCCGCCACGTCGAGGAGGAGAGCAACCGCCTCCATCCCCAGCGCATTATTCAGCCGCTTGGCAAGCGTTTCGTGGTGGTCAATCCGCCCTATCCGCCCATGACGACCGAGCAAATCGACCGCTCGTTCGACCTTCCCTACACCCGTTTGCCCCATCCCAAGTACAAGGGCAAGCGCATTCCGGCCTACGAGATGATAAAGTTCTCCGTCAACATCCACCGCGGCTGTTTCGGCGGATGCTCCTTCTGCACCATTTCGGCGCACCAGGGCAAGTTTATCATGAGCCGTTCCAAGGAGAGCATCGTGCGCGAGGTGAAGCAGATAGTCGCCATGCCCGACTTCCGCGGCTACCTGTCCGACCTTGGCGGTCCGTCGGCCAACATGTACCGTATGCGGGGACGCAACCAGGACATCTGCGGCAAGTGCCGCCGCCCCTCGTGCATCAGTCCGGCGGTCTGTCCCAACCTCAACGCCGACCACCGTCCGCTCATTGAGGTGTGCCGCGCCGTCGACAACATCAAGGGCATCAAAAAGAGCTTCATAGGCAGTGGCGTGCGCTACGACCTTTTGCTCCATCCCTACCGCGACGAGGCTCTGCGCAAGGCAGCCGCCGACTATACGCGCGAACTTATTTTGCACCACGTGTCGGGACGGCTGAAGGTGGCCCCGGAACACACCTCCGACCGCGTTCTGTCCATGATGCGGAAACCCTCGTTCAAACTCTTCCACGAGTTCAAGGAGATATTCGACCGCATCAACCGCGAGGCGGGCCTGAAACAGCAAATCATACCTTACTTCATCTCCTCGCACCCCGGCTGCACCGAGGAGGACATGGCCGAACTGGCCGCCGAAACCCGCGAGATGGACTTCCAGCTCGAGCAGGTGCAGGACTTTACCCCTACGCCCATGACCGTCTCCACCGAGACGTGGTATTCGGGCTACCACCCCTATACGCTCGAACCCGTGTTCAGCGCGCACTCGCCGCAGGAAAAGCTCAAGCAGCGGATGTTCTTCTTTTGGTACAAGCCCGAGGAGCGAACTCGCATCATTGCCGAGCTGAGGCGCATGGGGCGCCCCGACCTCATTGCCCGGCTCTATCCAAAGGGGGAGGCTGTTCGTCCGCCGCGTCCCGAAGACCGCTATATAGGCAAGGGAGAACGCCCCAAAGGGAAGGACGAACGTCCCAAGGGGAAGCAAAAGCCTAAAAACAACTATCCGCCTAAGAACAATCCACCCCGCAGAAGAAAACCTTAACACCTATATTATAATGAAAAACATCGTCCGCCCGTCCCTTCTCCTTGGCTTTGCCCTCATGGGCAGCCCTGCGGCCCTGGCCCAGAACGCGCTCACCGATGCCGGCAAGCAGGTTGAGTACAAGGTCGAGGCGCAGCAAAGCTCCTCCAGCGGCGAAACGCCCCTTTGGCTCACAGCCAACAAATACGGCTTGTCGTCCGTCGACAAGAACAACGGATACCTGCGCGCGGCCGTGCGCCACAACGTCGAAGCCGACTCGCTCCGCAAGTGGCGCATTGGTTATGGTCTCGACGTGGCCGTGGCCTACAACTACGCTAGCACGCTCAACGTGCAGCAGCTCTACGCCGACTTTCAGTATAAGCTTGTACGCCTCACCCTGGGCGCAAAGGAGCAGCCCGCCAACCTGAAAAACGCTGAGCTGAGCAGCGGCAGCCAGACCTTGGGCGTTAACGCGCGCCCCGTGCCCATGGTACGGCTCGAACTGCCCGAATACTGGAACATTACCGGCCGGGGCGATTGGGCCGCCATCCGCGGCCACGTTGCCTACGGCATGATGACCGACGGCAGCTGGCAGCGCAGCTACACGAGCGTCGGGGGCGTTAATGTCTCCAACTGGACCGACAAAGTCTTGCTCCACGCCAAGGCCGGTTTCCTGCGTCTGGGCAACGCCAAGAAGTTCCCGCTCGTTGTCGAGGGCGGACTCGAGTGGGCCACTCAGTTTGGCGGCAAATGCCGGCAGAGCGAGGCCGACGGCGTGAAGCTTAGCCACGGCTTCAAGGACTTTGTCAAGGCCGCCTTCGGCATGGGGGCTGACTACACCGACGGCGTCTACGCCAACTCGGAAGGCAACACGTTGGGCAGCTGGCTGGCCCGGGCCACCTGGCACGGCAACGGCTGGAGCGTGGGCGTATACTACGATCACTACTTCGAGGACCATTCGCAAATGTTCCTTGAATACGGCTGGTACGACGGACTGGTGGGCGTGGAGGCGCATCTGCCCAAAAACCGCTTTGTCGACGCCGTTGTCTACGAGTTTATGAAAACCACCTACCAGAGCGGTCCCGTATACCACGACCACACCGACGCCATCCCCGACCAAATCAGCGCGACCGACGACTATTACCGTCACGCCATGTACGTGGGGTGGGAACACTGGGGCCAGGCCATGGGCAATCCGCTCTTCGTTTCGCCGCTCTACAATCACACCACCAGCCTCGAATTCACCTGCAACCGCTTCAAAGCCCACCACGTGGGCATCAGCGGCACGCCCGCGCCGTCGGTCCACTACCGCGTGCTTTACACCCACGAGCGCGGCCTCGGCACCTACGGAACTCCCTTTGCTGAGGCTCGAACCACGCACAGTATGCTCTTCGAGGGCGCGTACGCCCCCCAACAAATCGGCAGCCGCAAAGCCGGCAGGGGGTGGCAGTTCCGCGGCGCACTGGCCTTCGACAAAGGCGACCTCATCGGCAACAATCTCGGCTTCCAGCTCACCGTATCCAAAACGGGCTTGCTTTCGAAACGCTAAACTCCGCCCCCAAGCGGACGGACGTATCCCCGGGGAAGTTGCCGTACACCGTACGAGCTACGTGCGTCGCACGTTTGGCTGACACACGTCACTCGTACGGCTTGCGCACGTAGCCCGTACGGTGTACGGCAAAATTCCCCGAAATCGTGACGACTCCTTCCGCACATAGACGAAAATACATCTCCTCCCCAAACACTCACGCAATGAAACATATATTCTTCCCCATCGCGGCACTGCTCCTGCTCGTGGCCGCAGCCTCGTGCGGCAAGGTGTCGCACAACGGCAAGCTCGACGGCAAGTGGCGGCTCAACGCCTGTTACAGCAAGGCCGACCCGGGCGACGCACACTACACGGTCTGTCAGGACAAATACCCACAATATATTTACTGGAGCTTTCAGCTTGACCTCCTCTCCATAACCTCGGTTGACTCCCTCAACGGCTATACCCTCGAAACCATCTGTCGTTTTAGCCACGAGGGCGACCGCCTGAACATCACCAAAAGCTATATCCACTTCCGCGACCGCGACAGCCTCTTGGTCGAGCCCACCAACGCCCTCGTGCAGCTCGGACTGCGCAGCAACACGGCCCGCTTCCGCGTGGCGAGCCTCAGCTCGTCGCGGATGGTGCTTTGTTCCGACATGGACAGTCTGCTCTTCTCGCAGCTCCGATGAACCTTTTGTCAGCCCACGCCTTGAAGTTATATTTTACATTGCGTTAAATATAAATCCGAAAGCGTGTTAAATATTAAGTCAACCACGGCGTGCGCCCCGGCGTGCGCCGTGAAAGTGTTAACAATCTAACTACATTTGCCCTATGAAAAGGTCGACGATATGGATGATAGCCAGCGTGATGGGCGTATTGTTCCTCGCGTTGCTCTACTTGCAGGCACGTTACTTCGAGGAAGTGATAACCATGCGCAAGGAGCAGTTCGACCAGGCCGTGACGCGCAGCCTCTACCAGACGGCACGCCACCTTGAACTCAACGAAACGCGCGCCGGCCTCGAAGAGCAGTTCCGCCAGTCGGCTAGCAAAAGGCCGCAGCCCGACAGCACGACCGCCCAGAACGGCAACGCTACCGCCAAGCCCGCGCAGCATTCGGACCAGATACCGTTGAACGTGGCAAAAGGTCTGTTCCTCGAAAACCTCACCGCCGACTCCGCCGATGAAGCCCTGCGCGACTCTGTGCGCCACCGCTACGTATACCAGCGGTCGCTGCTCGACGAGGTGGCACTCTCCATCCTCTACAAAGCCGGCAACAAGCCTTTGGCCGAACGAGTGGATTTCCGCGCCCTGGACAGCGACCTGCGATCCGAACTCCGCAGTAACGGCATCAACATTGCCTACCACTTCTACGTAACCACGACCGACGGCCGACAGGTGTACCGCTGCTCCGACTACAGTCCCGAGGGCGAGGCCTACACCTACCGCCAGGAACTCTATCCCAACGACCCCTCCGCGCAGCAAGGCATACTCTGCGTGCACTTCCCCGAAATGAAGAGCTTCCTGCTCAGCAGCGTGCGCTTCATGGTGCCGGCAATCGTGTTCACCCTGCTCCTGCTCATGGTGTTTATCTTCACGATCTGGGCCATCTTCCGGCAAAAACGGCTCACCGAAATCAAAAACGATTTCATCAACAACATGACGCACGAGTTCAAAACGCCCATTTCGTCCATATCGCTCGCGGCGCAGATGCTCGGCGACCCGGCGGTGGGCAAGAGCGAAGCCATGTTCAAGCACATATCGGGCGTAATCGTCGACGAGACGAAGCGGCTCCGCTTCCAAGTGGAGAAGGTGCTGCAAATGTCGATGTTCGACCGCAAGGCAGCCACGTTCAAGCGAAAGGAAATCGACGCCAACCTGCTCGTGCACGACACCGTCAACACGTTCCGCCTAAAAGTGGAGGCTTCGGGCGGACAGATTGAAGCCCACCTCGACGCCGAAGACGCGATCGTGTTCGTAGACGAGATGCACTTCACAAACGTGGTGTTCAACTTGCTCGACAACGCCGTGAAGTACAAGGCCGACGACCGCGCCCTGCACCTCAGCGTTAGCACGCGCAACGCCGGCGGAAAGAAACTCCTCATCACCGTTGAGGACAACGGCATCGGCATCAAGCGCGACGACCTGAAAAAGATTTTCGAAAAGTTCTACCGCGTACATACGGGCAACCGCCACGACGTGAAAGGCTTCGGCCTGGGTCTGGCCTACGTGCACAACGTGGTCAAAGCCCTCGGAGGCGACATCCACGCCGAGAGCGAGTACGGGCGCGGCACAAAGTTTATCATCACTCTCCCCCTTATGGGCTGACGCCCTTTGGCGGAGAATAACACGAACAAAACACAAACAAAATACGATACCATTATGAGTACTGAAGCTAAGATTAAAGTGTTGCTTTGCGAGGACGACGAGAACCTCGGCATGCTTCTCCGCGAATATTTGCAAGCCAAGGGCTACGACACGGAACTCTGCCCCGACGGCGAGGTGGGCTACCGCGCCTTTACGCAGAACAAGTACGACCTGTGCGTGCTGGACGTGATGATGCCCAAGAAAGACGGCTTCACCCTGGCCCGCGACATCCGTATGCTCAATGAGGAAGTGCCCATCGTATTCCTTACGGCCAAAACCCTCAAAGAGGACATCCTCGAAGGCTTCCGCATCGGCGCCGACGACTACCTCACGAAGCCCTTCTCGATGGAGGAACTCACATTCCGCATCGAGGCCATCATGCGCCGCATCCACGGCAAGCGCAACCGCTGCCGTACGCACTACCGCATTGGGTCGTACATGTTCGACACGCAGAAGCAAATCCTCTCGCGCGGCGAACAAAGCACAAAGCTCACCACAAAGGAGAGTGAACTGCTTACGCTCCTCTGCGTGCACGCCAACGAAATCCTGCAGCGCGACTACGCCCTGAAAACAATCTGGATTGACGACAATTACTTCAACGCCCGCTCAATGGACGTGTACATCACCAAGCTCCGCAAGCACCTCAAGGAAGACGAAAACGTGGAAATCATCAATATCCACGGCAAAGGCTACAAACTAATCTGCCCGATGGCGGAAGAGTAGGGCCCGGTTTCGCCCTGAATGGGGATTATTCCCCGTTTGAACGTTAACGGATAGGCTGAAAGCCTTGAAGTTTCTAGCCCAGGGCAGAGTGAAAGAGCAAAGCGATTGAACGTCGCCCTGGGTGTACATATAAGATACGTTGCCGTTCTGAAAGGACAAAAGTGAAAACGACTTGACTATCAAGCGTATTTGGTTATTTTGTTCGAGCTTTGTTTTACTTTTGCCCTTTCCGGGCGGCAATGATTTATTGTGCTAATCCCAGGGCGATGCCCTGGACTGAGGACTGTCAGGCTTTCAGCCTTTCTCGTAGACGTACTCATTGGAAATTTGGCGATATGGATAGACGATAGGCTGACTGCTGGTTGAACAAACAAATCCCCATACTTGTTTTCTCGTCCTTTGTCGATGTCCAATTCTTCCCACCTGCAAATCTCTTCCCCCAACGAGCGTTCACAAAAATGTAATGGGCAAAAGCTCTCCGTGCGTTAAAAGTTGTACCTTTGCGGCAGAATAACGGCGCACGACATGAAACTCATTCTAATGACCACTCCGTATTTCTTTGTGGAAGAGCATCAGATTCTTAATGCCCTCTTCGACGAAGGACTCGAAATCCTGCACTTGCGCAAGCCCGAGACGGAGCCCGTTTATTCCGAAAGGCTGCTTACGCTAATCAACGAGGACTACCGTAAGCGCATTGTCGTGCACGACCACTTTTACCTCAAAAACGAATACGGCCTTAAAGGCGTGCACCTCAACCACCGCAACCCCGAGCTGCCGCCTAAGTACAAAGGCCACATATCCTGTTCGTGCCACACGGCGCAGGAGGTGACGCAACACAAGCGCGCCTGCAACTACGTTTTCCTTTCCCCCATCTTCAACAGCATCTCGAAAGAAGGATACAGCTCACGCTTTTCGGCCGTGCAGCTGCGCGAGCTTGCGCAGTCTAAGGTCATCGACCGCAAGGTTATGGCCCTTGGCGGCATCGGGCTCGACAACATTGAGCAACTCGCCGGCCTCGGCTTCGGCGGGGCGGTGGTGCTGGGCGACATCTGGAACCGTTTCAGCGTACACTCCACGCAGGATTTCCGTGAACTCATCCTCCACTTCCGCAACCTGCGCAAGGCGGCGGAACGCATTTAGCGAGGGCGACGACGATTACACCTTTAATAACTATTCATACCACAAGAACTATGAACAATGATTCTTTTATGGTCTTCTCGGGCACCGCTTCCCGATACCTGGCCGAAAAGATTTGTGAAGAACTGGGCTGCCCGCTGGGCAACCTCACGGTGACGAAATTCGCTGACGGCGAGTTCGAGGTATGCTACGAAGAGAGCATCCGCGGACGCGACGTGTTCCTCGTTCAAAGCACATTCCCCAACTCAGACAATCTCATGGAGCTTCTCCTGATGATTGACGCAGCCAAGCGCGCCTCGGCTCGCAGCATCTGCGCCGTTGTGCCCTACTTCGGCTGGGCGCGTCAGGACCGCAAGAGCAAGCCCCGCGTGAGCATCGGTGCCAAGCTCGTGGCCGACCTCCTCAGCGTGGCCGGCATCGACCGCCTCATGACGATGGACCTCCACGCCGACCAGGAGCAGGGCTTCTTCGACGTTCCCGTGGACCATCTCTACGCCTCGACCGTGATGCTCCCCTACATAAAGAGCCTCAACCTCGAAAACCTCTGCATCGCTTCGCCCGACGTGGGCGGTTCGAAGCGCGCGGCCTCATACGCGAAATACCTCGACTGCCCCATGGTGCTCTGCAACAAGAGCCGCAAAAAGGCCAACGAGGTTGCCGACATGCAAATCATCGGCGACGTGAAGGGCATGGACGTTGTGCTTGTTGACGACATTGTCGACACCGCCGGCACCATCACCAAAGCAGCCGACCTCATCATGTCGCACGGAGCGAACAGCGTGCGCGCCATCGCCAGCCACTGCATCATGTCGGGTCCTGCCGACGAACGCGTAGAGGCCTCTGCCCTGAAGGAAATGGTGTTCACCGACAGCATTCCCTACCGCGGCACGAGCAGCAAGGTGAAGGAACTTACCGTGAGCGGAATGCTTGCCGAAACCATCCGCCGCGTGATGGAGAACGAGAGTATTTCCTCGCAGTATCTCATCAAGTAAGGAGCGAAGAGGGCAATAAACAGCCCGGCGGCTTTGCCGCATAGGCTGAATTTGCTATCTTTGCAGCCGATTATCAGACCATTACACTAAGTTGTTACCAGACAATTTTGATAACCCATAAAAAGCTATAGCAAAAAATGAAGAAAGGTATTCACCCTGAGAATTATCGTCCCGTAGTGTTCAAGGATATGAGTAACGGCGATATGTTCCTTTCGCGTTCAACCTGCAAGACTACTGACACCGTAGAGTTCGAAGGCGAAACTTATCCCGTAGTTAAGCTTGAAATTTCAAGCACTTCTCACCCCTTCTACACGGGCAAGTCGAAGCTTGTCGACACCGCAGGCCGCGTAGACAAGTTCATGAGCCGTTACGGCAAGAGCCGCAAGTAATTCTCCTTGCTGCGGCCCTCGAAGCCGATAGTTCTATCAAAAAAGGGAAAGGTAACACCCAAGTGGTAAGTGGACGCGTCGCGACAGCGATTGCGTCCGCTTTTTTTACATACGTCCCCGTTCCCGCTGTCTCTCAACCTCTTAATACCCGTTACGATGCCATCAGCTCTCAACCTTACGTGCCAGCCCCTGCCCCGGGTGCGCATTGCGCTCATCGGCGTGGGCGGACGCGGCATGAAGACGCTCGAACGTTACGCCTACATTGAGGGCGCAAGCATAACGTGCGTGGTGGACGTTGACCCGGAACGCCTCGCACTGGCCAACCGTGCGCTAAGGGAGAGCGGACGGCCCGAAGCGCGCGCCCTGTGCGGCGAAAACGCGTGGGCAGAGGCTTGCCGGGCGGCCGACGTGGACCTTATATATATATGTACGGGTTGGGAACTCCATGCCCGCATTGCTGTGGAGGCTATGCGCCGCGGTAAGCACGTGGCCGTGGAAGTGCCGGCCGCCTGCACCGTGGAGGAGTGCCGCCTGCTGGTGCGCACGGCCGAGGAGACGCAGCGCCACCTCTTCATGACGGAGAACTGCTGCTACGACTTCTACGCCCTCGAAACGCTCGAAATGCAGCGGCTCGGCCTCTTTGGCCGCATCACGCACTGCGAGGGTGCTTATATTCACGACCTTTCGCAGTACGGCGACAAGCCCGGCCCGGCCGACGACCGCATAGGCTGGATGCGCCGCGAGTGCGCCCGCCACGGCGGCAACGCTTATCCCACTCACGCCATCGGGCCTATTGCGCAGTTGCTCAACTTCCGCAGCGAGGACCGCATGACGCGGCTCACCTCGCTCACGAGCCGCTTGCCCCTGCCCGGCGGCGGGGAGCGCACGCAAGTGAGCAGCACGCTCATACAAACACTCTTGGGGCGCACAGTTCTGTTGCAGCTCGATGTAAGCACGCCCCGACCGTACAGCCGCTTGCAGACCATCTGCGGCACAAAGGCCTTTGCGCAAAAATACCCCGTTCTGACGCTTCAAACCGGCCACAACGCCCCCCTCGTGGGCGAGGAGGCGCAGCGCGAACTGCAAAACTACGCCACTTCGCACGCCGCCCGGTTGTGGGTAGAGGGCCACGAACTCTGCGTGCCCAACGAGATGAACTACGCCATGGACATGCGCCTTGTTTACTGCCTCAGGCATGGCTTGCCCCTCGACATCGACGTTTACGACGCGGCGGAGTGGTCGTGCCTCTCCGAACTCACGTGGCGTTCGGCGCAGGGTGGGGGAGTGCCGGTCGAAGTGCCTCGCTTCCGTCCCTGACGGCGTTTCCCCAGTCATGGGCATGGGCTTTCCATGGCGCGAAAATCACCAATTCGGGGGATAACGCGGCGCGAGTGTATGTTTTACCTTTGCCAGTGAAAACAACGAACACTACTAAACACAAGGTAAAATGAAAATCGAAAAAATCCATGCCCGCGAAATTCTCGACTCGCGCGGCAACCCCACCGTTGAAGTTGAAATAACCACCGTGAGCGGCGTAACGGGCCGCGCCTCCGTGCCTTCGGGCGCGTCGACCGGCGAGAACGAAGCCCTCGAACTCCGCGACGGCGACAAGAGCCGCTACTGCGGAAAGGGCGTGCTCAAGGCCGTGGCCAACGTGAACGACGTGATTGCCCCTGCGCTCAAGGGCTGGAACGTGCTTGACCAGCGAGGCATCGACTACAAAATGCTCGAACTCGACGGCACGCCCACTAAGTCGAACCTCGGCGCGAACGCCATTCTCGGTGTGTCGCTCGCTGCGGCGCAAACGGCTGCCAAGTGCCTCAATATCCCCCTCTATCGCTACATCGGCGGCACAAACACGTACGTGCTGCCCGTGCCTATGATGAACATCATCAACGGCGGCGCGCACTCCGACGCTCCCATCGCTTTTCAGGAATTCATGATCCGTCCCGTGGGCGCAAAGAACGAGCGCGAGGCTATCCGCATGGGTGCGGAGGTGTTCCACGCCTTGCAGAAACTCTTGAAGAAGCGCGGTCTGTCGACCGCTGTGGGCGACGAGGGCGGCTTTGCCCCGAAGCTCGACGGCATTGAGGATGCTCTCGACAGCATCATGCAGGCTACGAAGGATGCCGGCTATCGTCCGGGCGACGACATTCGCATCGCCATGGACTGCGCCGCGTCGGAGTTCGCCGTGGTTGAGGACGGCAAGTATTTCTACGATTACAGCCACCTCAAGAACGGTATGCCCAAGGACCCCAACGGCAAGAAGCTCAGCGGAGACGAACAGATTAAGTTCCTCGAAGAACTCATCACGAAGTACCCCATCGACTCCATCGAGGACGGCCTTGACGAGAACGACTGGGAGGGTTGGGTGAAGCTCACCGCCGCCATCGGCTCGCGCTGCCAGCTTGTGGGCGACGACCTCTTCGTGACCAACACGAAGTTCCTCGAAAAGGGCATCAAACTGGGTGCCGGCAACGCCATCCTTATCAAGGTGAACCAAATCGGCTCGCTCACCGAAACGCTCGAAGCCATCGAGATGGCACACCGCCACGGCTACAACACCGTGACGAGCCACCGCTCGGGCGAAACGGAAGACACCACCATCGCCGACATCGCCGTGGCCACCAACTCGGGCCAGATAAAGACCGGTTCGCTCAGCCGCACCGACCGCATGGCCAAGTACAACCAGCTCATCCGCATTGAGGAAGAACTCGGCTGCAAGGCGCAGTACGGCTTCAACAAACTGAAATAACCCGCTGACAGGCGGCTCAGCCGCAATCAGCCCAAACACGTCAAAGCCCGGAAGGGAGCGTTTCGCTCGCTTTCCGGGCTTTGACGGTTTTCAAAACTTGTTCAAGTTGTCGATTATGTTGACCTTGTACCAAAGGGCTGCTTGGGCTACCGTGTCAACAATGGCTTCATAAACCTGCCTGTGATTTTTCTGATTAACTTCCACAAATCGCTCAGGATGTTTGCCGTCGTAATCACCGCCTCCAATCTGGAAAACATAGAAGGACTTGTCCGTGTCATGTTCTGCAATAGGGGCGTATCGCTTTTCTAATTCAGCTAATACTTGCTTGCGGTTCTCGGGAGTGGTGTGGACTACTTGGCACCTTGTCCAGGGATACTCTTGCGCTTCGAGGATAATGTACTTGTCAACTTTCTGGATTTTGAATGCGTGGATGGTTTTCGATGCGAACATTGTGTTTGTGTTTAAAAGAGTTGTATATAAGTTCTGCAGTAGCTGCGTACTGAAGGATTCTCATTGTGCTTGCGGCTTCCAGTTTACAAGGTATACGCGTTCGGTGGTTCGGGTGAAAGCCGTGTAGAGCCACCTCAGGTAGTCCTTGCCGAGCGATTCGGGCGGCACGTAGCCTTGGTCCACGTACACCCTTGTCCACTGTCCGCCCTGCGCCTTGTGGCAGGTCACGGCGTAGGCGTGCTTTATTTGCAAGGCGTTGTAGTAAGGGTCGTTGCGCAGTTCCTCCATGCGCTTTCGCTTGTTGGGGATGTGCTGGTAGTCTTCCAGCACCCTTTCGTAGAGCGACTGGCTCTCGGTCCTTGTGAGCGAGGGCGACTCCGACGTGAGCGTGTCGAGCAATACGCGGCAGGTCAGTTCGCAGCCGCCGTAGTCGGGAAACGCCAACGTGGCGTCGGCGAAGTGGAAGCCGTACTGTTCGTGCTGGTTGCGCAGGTGAACTACCTGCATCGTGTCGCCGTTGGCGATGAACTGGAACGGCGGCGTTTCGCCCTTGGGCAGTCCGGCCGCCATCTTTGCCGCCCAGTAGTAGTTGTTCTTCACCGCCATCACGAGGTCGCCCCGTGTGAGCTGCTCCTCACGCCCGAAGATGCGCGAGCGGATGCCGGCGTTGTACACGTTGGCCCGTTTGTTCGAGCGCGTCACTACAATCACCTCGTCCTCGCCAAACTCGCGGTAGTCGTCCACCAGGGCTTCAATGAGTTCGTTGCCCGGCAGGTTGCGCACCTCGCCGTGCTTGCTCGTGGCTATCGGGGGGATGCCGATGAAGTCCTCGTCCATCAGGCGTCGCAGCAGCGTGGCGCCGTCCAGCACGTCGCTGCCGCTGCTCTGGCGCACCACTTCGGTGAGGTCGGCACTGCCCACTACAAGCCCGTAGCGCTGGAGCGTGTCGTTCTGCAAGGCCGGACTTTCCGCCTCGCCCACGGGCGGCAGCTGAGCCGTGTCGCCCACAAGCAGCAGGCGGCAGCCCTCGCCCGAGTATACGTAGCTTATCAGGTCGTCCATGAGTTCGCCCGTGCCGAAGATTGACTGCCCGAAGCTGCCCTCGCCGCTGCCAATCATCGAGGCTTCGTCCACAATGAAGAGGGCGTGGCGCAGTTTGTTGAAGCCCAGCGAAAAGCGCGTGCCTTCGCCCTGGAACGACTGCTGGCGGTAGATGGTGCGGTGGATGGTGAATGCCTGTGTGCCGGCATGGCGGGCGAACACCTTGGCGGCCCGGCCCGTGGGGGCGAGCAGTACCACGTCGCGCTCCATGCGCCGCATCACCTTGACCAAGGCCCCGATGAGCGACGTCTTGCCCGTGCCGGCAAAGCCCCGCAAGATGCAAGCCGCCCTCGGCTGGGGCGTGGCGATGAAGTGGGAGAGCAACACGGCGGCCCGTTCCTGCGTAGAGGTGAACGGGTATTCGAAGCTTTCGGCCAGTTGCCGGTATATGTCGTCGCAGAGTGCCATTGATTGCAGTGGGGGAGAGTCAGCTCACCTTGCGTTCCGCATTGAGCAGAAGCGAGTAGAGCGTGATGAAGACGAAGCAAACCAGCGGCACGAGGAACGGCGCGGCCATGCTGCCCGTAGTGTCGGCTATCGCCCCCATGATGACGGGGGCGACGGCGCCGCCCACAATGCACATGATGAGGAGCGACGAGGCCTGTTCGCGGTAGCGGCGGATGCCCCGCAGGGCTATGGCGAAGATGGTGGGGAACATGATGCTCTCGCAAAGGTAGCAAAGCAGCAGGGCCGCAACCGATGCCCAGCCCGTGCAGGCTACGGTGACGGCCATGGCGAACACCGCGCCGACGCTGCACCACAGGAGCAGCCGCTCGGGGCGCACGGCCGACATGGTGGCGGCCCCGGCCAAGCGGCCCACAAGGAAGAGGCCCATGCAGCCTATGCCCAGCACGGCGGCCGCCACGGACTTGCTCATGTCCGAACTCTCGGTGACGTAGTTGATGAAGAAACTGTTGATGCCCGTCTGTGCCGCCACGTAGAGGAAGAGGGCGAACATTCCCCAAAGGAACATCCGGCGTTTCCGCAGGGGCGGCTCGCCGTCGTTGCGCTCGCCGTCCGCCGCGTCGCAGAGCGGAAACTCCGGAAGCCGTATGCGCGAGAATACGGCCGCTATCAAAAGCACCGCCACGCCTATAATAGTATAAGGAGTGGCCACGCTCGCCGCCGAACTGCCGTCCGCAAAGACAAACAGTCCGCCGACAATCGGTCCGACCATCCAGCCCAGCCCGTTGAACGCTTGCGAGAGGTTGATGCGCTGCTCAGCACCCTGCTCGTCGCCGAGGACGGTCACGTAGGGGTTGGCCGACGTTTCGAGACACGTCAGCCCGCAGCCGATGACAAACAGGGAAAAGAGGAAAAACGGGAACGAACCCAGCCATCCGCCGGGGATGAAGAGCAGGGCCCCGATGCCGTAGAGCAGCAGTCCCGTGACCACGCCCGTGCGGTAGCCGAAGCGGCGGATAATGCGCCCGGCCGGCAGCGCCATAAGGAAGTAGCCGCCGTAGACCACCACCTGCACAAACGCCGACTCCGTCTTGCTCACGTGGAGCGAGTCCTGAAAGTGCTTGTTCAGCACGTCGAGAATGCTGTGGGCAAAGCCCCACAAAAAAAACAGAACGGTCACCAGCGCATAGGGCAAAAGGCAGTTTTGCCCGTCGGCGGTGACAAATAGGTTCCTCGTATGTCGTTTGTTCGCGGCCGCACGCCGCTCTTGGTCTTTCATGCGCAATTTTTCGGAGATGCTCTTTGCGTGTTTCTTCAAGGCTCGCAGCCCTAATACTGTGCAAAAGTATCGATTTGAAAGCACATCCCCAACCAGCCGGCTTGTTTCCGCCGATTTTTGCGCCCGTCTTTTTTCCACCGACACCGCCTCGCAGTTGCCGAAAAAGGCTTCCATAGAGTGTTAATCCACTCTTAAAATAGCCCGAATCTGTTGCTGATAATCGCGGATAGGTGTAAAATGGTGCCTTCAATAATCGCGGATACGTGTAGAATTGGGGTGTTCAATAACCGCGGATAGGTGTAAGATTATAAGATTTTCTAATCGCAAATGCGTGTAAATCATACCGTTACAACTCACCACGATATTTCGCCCATTGAGGTGAAGTTGTCCAGCAGATACACCTTGACTTCTCTTAGGAAGTGCATTGCCAAATACGGCAGCTACCTTGCCACGCCCTACGTGCTGCACGCCGCCGACGTGAAGGAGCAAGACGGAATAACCTACCTGCCGCTCTACATGACGGGGCTGCTCTGAGGCGCGGAAGGCGATGTGGCGAAAATTCGGGGGTGGGGGAGTGGAATGCTCCGGGTGCGAATTTGAGTTTGCCCACTGCGTACTCGAGTCCGCCCGTGGGCGCACTCGAGTACGCCCGTGGACAAACTCGAGTGCGTCCACGGGAAAACTCGAGTGCGCCCGCCGACGTACTGGAGTGCGCCCACGGGCGGACTCAAGTTTGCCGCCGGAGTACTGTTCCCGGCACGGACGTTGGCATCACGTGAAGCCTTGTTCTGAAAAATATTTCGAAGTATACTTTCGGATAATTCCGTATCTTTGCGAAGTATACTTTCAAATATTTCTTAGGATGGATAAGCAAATCGTCAAAAGGATTATCATAGAGAAGCAAGTAGCCTACAATCTCGGCGACAGCACTACCTACGAACGTGAAGTGGGGGGCTTGTTGAAGTTCCTGAAAACGTTTGAGGGGTATCGTGGCTGCATTATCACCCGCGATACCAAAACCGTGGTTGAGGAGGACGGTCACACAATAGAAGTGCTGCCCGTTTGGGAATGGTTGCTGAAGACAGAAACCCGACCCGAGAATAGGAAAAATGCTTAAGGGTGGTTCTATAAATTAGCTTTGTTAGGTTTCGGAACTATTTTGCGTTCCAATTGTTTGAGAGAGAAGGAGCATAGCGGGCTATGCGACTGAACGAACAAGCAATTGGAGTGTAAAAGAGTCCGAAAGATGACAAAACGGAAGTTACCCAAAATTGATTATCTCACGGTGGTAATTTATAGAACCACCCTTAAGCGGAGCGACCAGAACGGACCGCGGCAAAAACGCGCGAATGCGGCAAGGACACTTCCTTGCCGCATTCGCGTATAGGGGATAGTTGTTTGTCGGTTTATTCAAACTCCTCGCTTTGGCTGCCTTTGAGGGCTTCCATGATTTTCGCTTCGAGTTCCTCGGCCAGTTCGGGGTTGTCCTTGATTACTTTCTTTACGGCGTCGCGGCCCTGCCCAAGGCGCATTTCGCCGTAGCTGAACCATGAGCCGCTCTTGCGGAGGATGTTGAGCTCCGTGCCGAGGTCGACAATCTCGCCGGCGCGCGAAATGCCTTCGCCGAAGGTGATTTCGAACTCAGCCTTGCGGAACGGGGGGGCTACCTTGTTCTTGACCACGCGCACGCGCACCTGGTTGCCGATGGGCGTGTCGCCGTCCTTGATGGTCGTTACGCGGCGAATGTCGAGGCGTACGGACGAGTAGAACTTGAGGGCGTTGCCGCCGGTGGTGGTCTCGGGGTTGCCGAACATCACGCCAATCTTCTCGCGCAGCTGGTTGATGAAGATGCAGGTGGTGTTGGTTTTGCTGATGCTCGACGTGAGTTTGCGCAGGGCCTGGCTCATGAGGCGCGCCTGCAAGCCCACCTTGTTGTCGCCCATGTCGCCTTCGATTTCGGCCTTGGGGGTGAGGGCTGCCACGGAGTCGATGACGATGATGTCGATGGCTGATGAACGTATCAGCTGGTCGGCAATCTCCAAAGCCTGTTCTCCGTTGTCGGGCTGCGAAATGAGAAGTTCGTCTACGTTGGCTCCGAGCTTCTTGGCGTAGAAGCGGTCGAAGGCGTGTTCGGCGTCGATGAACGCGGCTATGCCACCGGCTTTTTGCGCCTCGGCGATGGCCTGAATGGCGAGCGTAGTCTTACCCGACGACTCCGGACCGTAAATCTCGATGATGCGGCCGCGCGGGTATCCGCCCACGCCCAGGGCGGCGTTGAGGGCGAGGCTGCCCGTGGGGATTACGTCTACGTCCTCGATGCTCTCTTCGCCGAGCTTCATCACCGAGCCGCGGCCGAAGTCCTTTTCGATTTTTGCCATCGCGGCTTGGAGCGCGCGGAGCTTCTCAGTGTTTGGAGCAGTATTCTCTTCTGTGTTCTTTGCCATGTTGCTGTTCGGTTGTTTGTGGTTACGTTGAGGGATTAATGACTTGTTGTGTTGCAAATTTACACAAAAAAGCGGATTGCGTTTCCCGGCTTGCCGCTTTCAGCCCAGGCGGAGCAAATCGGGCAATGAGGTGATGATGTGCGTGGGGAGCGTCTCGTCGTAGCTCTTCTCTTCCCACTCGCGCCCCTTGAACCACACCGTTTCGCATCCCACCGCCGCAGCCGGAATGATGTCCTTGGAGTAGCTGTCGCCGATGGCGGTGCACTGGCCGGCCTTTCCGCCCGCGGCGTCGACGCCCAGCTGCCAGATGGCCGGCATGGGCTTGCGAACGCCCACTACCGCGCTCTCGATGACCTCGTCGAAGAAGCCGTCGATGCTGTACGTGCGCAGGACGGTGCGCAGATTGCCGTAGAAGTTCGACACCACGAATAGGCGGTGGCTCTCGGCGAGCTTTTCCAACACGGCAGCCGAACGGCCAATCTCCTCACGGGCGTAGTTGTCGCAGTATGCGGCTACGGCCTCGGCAGCAGCGTTCCGGGCAGGTTTCTGAAAGTCCGGAAAGCCTTGATTGGACAGGACTTCCATCTGAATATGCACCTTTTTGTAGAGGAGCGTGAGGAAATTGTCCGTGGGGGCTATAATCGGCGTGCGCGCCAAGGCCCTTTCGCCCTCCACATAGGCCTGGCGCAGACGGTCCTCGGGGACGGTCAGGCCGCAATGGGCGTAGGCTTTTTGAAACACGTAGAACCAATGGAGGGCGGCGGTGTCGAGCGTGCCGCCATAGTCGAAGAGCAGGTTTTTGTTCATAGTTCGTTCTTTTTTGCGCCGTCGTGCATGATGCGCTTGTTGCCCACCTTGACCAGACCCACGCCGATGAATATCCACACCAGTTCGCGCACACGGGTATAGAGGCTCGTGATGACGCCCAAACCGGGGGCTGAGAGCCCGAGGATTTTAACGATGAGCGACAAGCCGCCCTCGCGCGCTCCCAACTGCATCGGGAGGAAGAAGAGAATGTTGCCCACGAGCGACGAGAAAGCCAGCACGAGCAGCGCGTCCCAGAAGGTGAGGCTCACGCCGAGCGAGAGCAGAATGAAGTAGTATTCGAACGCATTGATGACGCGCGCCACGTACTCAAAGAGCAGTGAGCTGTAGAACGCCCGGGGCTGCGAGTGGAGGTAGGCAATGTTGTCGTCGACCTTCTGCATGTCCTCGGCGTGGTTGGCGTAGAACTTGCGCGCCCACCGCTTGGCCAGCGGCACGTGGAGCAGCGGCTTGAACAGTTTGACGATGACACCGCGCTTGTAGCAGAGGTGGAAGATGAACACCACCACCACGAGCAGAGCCACGTAGACGGCGAAGAGCGACCACAGGAAGGGCGTCATCTTCTCGGTATAGACCACGGCGAAAAGTACGGCAGCCGTGCTCCAAAGGCAGATGTGCGAGAAAATGTGCATCATGGAGTAAAGTACCACCGACGACATGGCGCGAGGCACGCCGATGTACGAGCTGAGTTCCATGACGCGGTAGGGCCCGCCGCCAAAGCCGAAAGGCGTGGTGTAGCTGAACGCAAAGCCCGAGACGGTGAGCTTGTAGGCGTGCTTGAAGGAAAGGTGTTTTGTGTGCTTTCCGCTGTTGACTATAATCTGGAAAGCCAAGGCGTTGAAGGCGTAGACGAATATCCACACGCCGATGACGGCCGGCAAGTAGAGGCCGGCGCGGACCAGGTGGTCGCAAAGTACGGAGTAGTCCACCTCGAACGTACAGAGCATCACGATGATTGCCCCGATGCCGAAGAGCAGGAATATGTTGCGGTATAAGGGTTTCACGATGGTAAGGAGGGGTTAAGAATGTTGACCGCTGAGTTCGCGGCATACGTCGGCGCAGAGAGCTTCGTGCTTTGCGCGCATGTAAAAGAAGAGGATGTTCATCACCACCACCTCGAACACGAAGTAGAGCCAAGGTTCGCCGAGGAGCAGCACCACGTAGAGGAAAATGGCGCGCGTGTTGAACGTGAGTATGTTGGCGTACTTGATGAGCGGCAGACTGCCCCGGCGGAAACGCTCCACGAGCTTGGCGGGCAGGGGCGCGCCGGCGAATTTGTCGGCAAGGGCCTTGCGCAGCTGCTGAAAGCGTGGGGTGAGCTTCTCCTGCGAGTGCGTGTAGTTGCCGTAGGAGTAGAGGAACAGTTTCCACACGCCGTCGCGCCGCCACGACAGCTTGCGGTACTCCTCGCGGAGTTTCGGGAAACTGTCAAGCTCGCTGCCGGCCTTTCCCTTGATGAAGAAAAGGTGGATGTTTCGGTAGTAGTCGGCCAGCTGGCACTGCTTGGCGTGGCATACGAAGCCCGAGAAAGCGGCGAGCAGCCAAATGGCGATGCCCCAGTGGACTTCGCCGTTCAGGAACGGCACGGGTTTCGACTGCGTGCGGAGGCAGATGGCGGCGTAGATGGTGAAGAACCACACGTCGCCGGCAAATCCGTCGAGTATGCGGCCCCAGCGGGTTTTCTTGCCCGTCATGCGAGCCATTTGCCCGTCGGTGCTGTCGTAGATGTTGGCCCAGACGAGCAGCAGAATGCCCACAACGGTGCAGACGATGTCCTCGAAGTAGAACATTACGCCGGCGGCTGCGCCGAGGATGATGCTAAGCACCGTAACCACGTTGGGGTGTACGTCGAATTGGTTGAAAAACCTTGCCCAGAGCAGTCCGAGCGGACGGGTGAAGTGTATGTCGAGCCACTCTTCGGTGTCGGTTGACTTGAAAGTGGCTTCGAGCTTGGTAGATGCGTTGGTCATTAGTCGTGTTGGTTGATGAGTTGGTTGAGGCGTTGCGCCACGGCCTTGGCGGCAGCCTTGCGGCAGGGCGCGAAACTGGGCCAGTCGTTGAAGTCGATGAGGCGGAACGAACCGTCGGCGGCCACTACGGCGTCGCCCCCGTAGACGGTGATGCCGAGAGCCTCTGCCGCCCTGTTGGCCACGGTGCGGAAAGCCGCTTCGTCGTACGGGTAGCCCTGTGGCTCGGAGTTGTTGCTTTCAAGTCCGAACTTGCTGAACCCGCCCTCCTTGGCGGGCTGGCAAACGTGGAAGAAGTCCGTTCCCTCCACGCCGTAGAACTTTACGAGGTCGCCCTCGAGGTGTTCCTCCGCAATGAGGCTGTCAACGCCCCTCGCCTGAAATGCGCTGAGAGCCGTTTGCAGTTCCTCCGCCGTGCGCACAAGGCACACGTCGCCGGCCTCCTGCGCACAACAGTCGGCACGCTTGAGCCAGAACGGGAAGGGAAGGGGAGCGTCGGGACTGGACGACGGAGAAATGAGCGTGTAGCGAGGCAGAGGCACTTGCGCCTTCGTGAGCGTATCCGCAATACGGCCGCGCGAAAGCTGCAAAAGAGCCGTTGCCGAATTGACCGCCACGAGGCTGCCCGACTTTTCCGCTTGGCAGACATCTTGAAGAACACGGTGGTCGCGCGCCATGGAATAAACTGCGTCGAACTCGCTGAGGTCGACGGCGATGAAAAGGTCCTCGCTGATGACGCTTACGTCGTTCTGTCCACGGTTGAGGCGGCTTGTGACGGCTGCGAAAATGGCCGCGTCGCGGTCTTGCGAGTTGGGGCTGAACCGCGGCGAGCGGCTGATGCCTAATATGTGGTGCATTATTTATGGTTGGTTAGGAACGCCTCTGCCTTGACAATGTCTGAGGCGTGGTCTACGTCGAGTATCTTCGTGAACGGGCAAGCTTCGAGGTTGAGCCCCTCGGTCACGAGTTCGCGCTGGAAGTTGCGCATACGGCTTTTGCCCTGCTCCATGCAGCGGCGCAGCACGTCGAGGGAAGAGGGGCGGAGGCAGTAGATGCCGCCCGAGATGAACTTGTCGCCCGGTTCGGGCTTGTCGTGAAATCCCGTGATGCGCAGCCCGTTGTCGGCAGCCACGTAGAGCGGGCTTTCGTCGTCGATGTAGTCCGTCACGGCCATGCAGCCGTCGCCGCCCGATTGCTTGAAGTGGCTGACGTAAGCGGCGAACTCACTCTCGTCGAAGATGGTGTCGACCGTAGTCAGGCAAAAGTCCGAACCGGCAAGGTAGGGGGCGAGTTCGGCAAAGCTGTGCATGCTGCTCGGCGTGGACTTGACCACAAGGCGCACGTCGTCGGCCAGTCCCTGAGCCTGCAAGCGGCGCAGATGCTGCTCGGTGAGCGGATTGAGCGTGTTGACGATGATGACAATCTCGGTTGCGCCGTTTTGGCGGAAGATGCGTATGAGGCGGTCTATCATGGCTTCGCCGCAGAGCTTGACGAGCGGCTTGGGGAGTTCTACGCCCTCTTGCTGGAGGCGCGAACCCTCGCCGGCGGCGATGATGGCAAATTTCATAGGTTGGGGATAGGACGGGGCGTAAGGGGCTGTCAACGCTCCTTACGCTCCTGATAAATCTTAGGAAGCGGGTTGGCGTGACTTTCCGTATAGGCCGTGCGGTTGCGGAAAATGTCGATGGCCGAATAGACGGCTTGGCGGAACGAGTCGGGCTGGGCCTGGCCCTTGCCGGCAATGTCGTAGGCCGTGCCGTGGTCGGGCGAGGTGCGCACAACGGGCAGGTTGGCGGTGAAGTTCACGCCGTTGCCGTCGGTGAGAGCCTTGAAAGCCGCCAGCCCCTGGTCGTGGTACATGGCCAGCACGCCGTCGAAGTGGCGGTAGAGGGCGGCACCGAAAAAGCCGTCGGCCGCATACGGACCATAGCAGGCCATGCCCTTGTCGGAGAGCGACTTGACCGCAGGGCCTATTACGTCGTTTTCCTCGCTGCCGAGCAGTCCGCCGTCGCCGGCGTGGGGATTGAGCGAAAGTACGGCGATGCGCGGAGCCGACACGTTGAAGTCCTTGCGGAGCGACAGGTAGAAGCGTTCGGCCGTAGCCTCCACGTTCTCTTGTGTGATGGCGGCCGGAACTTCCGCCACGGGCAGGTGGGTGGTGACGAGCGCCACGCGCATAAGGTCGTTGAAGAGAATCATGAGCGGCGCGCCGCCTTCTTCGCCAAGGCGGTCCTGCAAGTATTCCGTCTGGCCCACAAAGCGGAAGTCGCTGCTCTGAATATTCGCCTTGTTGATGGGGGCGGTGACAATCACGTCGATGTCGCCCTGCTTGTAAGCCTCCACGGCCGCTTCGAGGCTGAGGTAGGCTTCGCGCCCGGCCTCTTCGCTCGGCTGCCCGAAGGTGACGGCCGTGTCGGCGGTGGAGCAGTTGACAAGGTTGAGCTGCCCGTCGCGGGCTTCGGCAGCCGAGGCTACCACGGAGAATGCCGTCGTGAGGTTAAGTTCCTTTCGGTGAATGTCTGCTATTTTGCTGTTGCCGAACACTACGGGCGTGCAGAGTTCGAGCATGGGACTGTCGGCAAACGTTTTCAGGATGACCTCGTAGCCCACGCCGTTGGTGTCGCCCGGCGTGATGCCTACGCGCACGAGTTTGCGCGACGGCTGTTCGGGGGCTGCTTCGGTCTTTGCGTATTGTTCGTTCATTATATAAGGTGTCGGATTATGGTGTAACACTTCCTGGCCGCGGTGGCGGCGGGGCGGTTTTATGCTTTGTTGTCTCGTTGGCGTTTCTCCTCCTCCTGCTTCGACGTGCTGAGCAGTCCGCACGCAGCAAAAATGTCCTGGCCGCGCGAGGCCCGGACGGTGGTGAAAAGCCCGTGCTGAGTGAGGTAGTCGCGAAATGCCGTCATGCGACTGTCGTCCACTCCGTGGAGCGGTGTGTCGGGGATGTCGTGGAAACGGATGAGGTTGATGCGGCAGTCCAGACCGCGGAGCAGACTGATAAGGGCGTCAGCGTGTTCGCGCTTGTCGTTGACGCCGTCGAACACGATGTACTCAAACGAAAGCCGGCGTTGCTTCGACACGTCCTTCGCCGTGGGCGATGCCTTGCGGTCCTTGCGGAACACGTCGTACTGCCGCAACACGCTGACCACGTCGGCGATGCTCATAGCCCTTTCGGCGGGCATCAGTTCGGCGCGCTTGGCCGGTATGGGGTGGTGCAGGCTGATGGCCAGGTGGCACTGGCTCTCTTCGATGAAGCGTGTCAGCCCCTTTGCCAGTCCTACGCTCGAAACGGTGATGCGTTTCGGGCTCCAAGCCCAGCCCCAGTCGGCCGTCAGCACCTCGATGCTCCGCAATACGTTGTCGAGGTTGTCGAACGGCTCGCCCTGTCCCATGAATACGATGTTGGTGAGCTTGTCGCGCTCGGGGAGCGAGAAAATCTGGTTGAGGATGTCGGCGGCCGAAAGCGAGGCCACGTAGCCCTGGCGGCCCGTCATGCAAAAGGCGCAGCCCATCTTGCAGCCCACCTGCGAACTCACGCAGAGCGTGGCGCGTTCGCCGTCGGGGATGTAGACGGTCTCGATGTAGTCGCCTTGGAGGGTGGTGTAGAGGTACTTGACCGTTCCGTCCACCGAACGCTGTTCGTCGACGGGAGCGGAGAAGCCCGTGCAGTAGCTCTTTTGGAGTTCGGCGCGGGCGGCTTTCGACAAATTGCTCATCTGCTCAATGTCCGTCACGGGCTTACGGTAGAGCCAGTCGGCGATTTGTTTTCCGACAAACGCCTTTTGCCCTGCCCGCACGGCAACGGCTTTGAGTTCCTCGATGTTCAGTCCTAAGAGGGGAATGCTGTTTTCCAACGTGTTAGAGTTCGTCAGTGCGCGGCGTACGGCTTGCCAATTGCGCCGTTTGCCCGCTCCTTATAATAATGAGATGTTAAGCAGCCCTTTGGCGGCAGGTAGCGTCGCCAAACTGAGCCGTTTAACATCTCAGAAAAATATCAGTTTAGATTATTTGCGGTAGAGAATCCACGCGCCGGGGTACTTGCTTGCCAAAGAAGACTTTGACTGTGCGGCTGAGGCTTTGTCGTTGAACGAAGAGGCAATCACGCGGTACCAGCCCGTATGACCGTTGATGGTCTCGTTGGTCTTGATGATGCGCGCGTCGTAGCCTTCGTTCTTGAGACGTGCCATTTGGGTGTCGGCGTTGGCCTTGGTCACGAAGCTGCCCACTACCACACTGTAAGCTTGAAGGGCGTTGCCGTCGGTCACTTCCATGTTGCCGTTGATCTCGCGCACGTCGCTGTGGTCGGTGGTGATGGTGGTCGTAGTGGTTGTCGCACTCTGCACGGGCGTTACGGGAGTCACCACGGTTACTGGTGTCTGCGTATTGTCGGTAGTCACCTGCTGCTCGCTGGTCTGCGTCTTGTCCTGGTTCATGGCCTGTTCCCAAGCCTGACGGTATGCGCTTTCGCGCGATTTACAGCTGGTAAGCAAAGCCACGGCGCAGAGACCCATGGCGAGGACTAAATTCTTCTTCATTCCGTTTCAGATTTTTCGTTTGTTACTGGACGGCATCCTGCAATCGCTTTTCTTGGGGCGCAACTCGGCGCGCATAAATGTGCAGGATGCACACGTTTATGCCACAAAAATACAAAAGTGTCGCTGAAAATAAGCGTTTCTCTCAGCCGAAACACGCCAAAATCAACCAATTTCTTCTTTTTTATGGAAAATAAGTGCCGCTTAAATCCGTGCGGCATGAGATTTTCCGTACTTTTGAACCGTAATCACACTAATCTTAAAAATCAACACGTATGAAAGGTTTAAGCATTTTGGCCGCATTCCTTGGCGGCGCAGCTGTGGGTGCTGCTTGCGGCATCCTGTTCGCACCCGAAAAGGGCTCTGACACTCGCGAGAAGATTGCCGACGCAATCCGCAAGCGCGGCATCAAACTCAACCGCAAAGAGATGGAGAGCCTCGTGGACGACATCGCCGACGAACTCCAGCCCGCCAACGACTAAGCGGACTCTCACCAAACAACGTCAGGGGGCATCCGCCGCGCGCATAGTTGCGGGTATGCTCCTTGACTTTTTTCTTACAAAAAACTACCTGCGTGTTTTCCTCCGACAAAAACATTGAAACGATAGGGCAGCTCGCCGAAGAACTGAAACACTATGTGGAGCTGCAGAAGCGGGGCTTGCAAATCGACTTTGTGAGCAAACTCTCGCAACTTGCGGCGGCGGTGGTTATCGGTGCCATTGTGTTTCTGCTCTCCGGGCTTGCGCTTATTTTCCTGTCGATGATGGCCGCTTCGGCCATTGCCGCATGGACGGGCAGCCAGACGGCGGGCTACGCCCTCGTGGTGCTTTTCTACGTGGTGGTGGGCGCGGTGGTGCTGCTTAACCGCCGCAAGTGGATTATGGTGCCCCTCGTAAACTTCCTTGCGCAGCTGTTTTTGGGCGGCAAGAAAGATGAGTAACGCCGCCCAGACGGCTTCTCCCCAAAAAGCTTCTGAGAATGGACAAGAATATAATAGAGACGCTGCAAAAGGAACGCCAGCAGATTGATGACGAACTGCGAAAGAGCCGCCGCTCCATCGGTCAGCATTGGAACGTGCTGTTCGCTCCGCCCAAGGCCGACACAAAGGTGCAGCAGTGGGTCAATCAGGCGGAGCGCGCCGTGGCGGTTTACGACGGCTTCATGCTGATGTACAAACTGTTCAAGCGGTTTCCTTCGTTCAAGGCTAAATTCAAACGGAAATAATCCCCTCTTCACAGAGCGCGCCCCGGGCGCGCTTTTTTCGTTATTGGGGGGTGCGGGCGTCGCGCTTGGCCGTTTGCCGCAGCTGGAAAGTGTTGTAGACGTTGTGCCAGATGCTGTAAAAACCGCCGGCGATGGACGTGATAGGGTTCATGAAAGTGTAGCCCATCCAAATGGCGAAGACCGTGTTTTTCTGCCCCAGAGCCTGGCTCGTGCTGACGGGCAGACGGTATTTCCGCCCGATGACGCGACCTAAGTAGAACTGGACGAAACAACACACGAGCGAAACGAGGGCTATTCCCGAGATTTCGAGCAGCGAATGGCTGGTGTGCGCAATGCTCCTCGCCGTTACGGAGATGGCTATGCTGAGGGCTACGGCCCAGATGTAGAAAGCGAGGTCGTGGACGGACACGAGGCGCGCGTGAAGCCGCTTGAAGAACACCCTTACCAACTGAGCGGCAATGAGCGGACAGATGAGCATGGGGAACACCTTTGCCATGATGCGCGCGAACGAGGCGGCGAAGGTGAGGTTGGCGTGAGGGTGGACGAGCGGCACAAGAGCCGGAACAATGAACGACACGGACAGGTTGATGAGTAGCGTGTACATCACGATGTCGGCACTGTCGCCGTGGAGCTTTTGCGTCACCACGGCTGCCGACGTGGCCGTGGGGCAGATGAGGCAGAGCAGAGCCGCCTCGACAAGAACGCCGCCTTTCATCCCGGGGCAGAAGTGGAGCGCAAGGCACATCAGCGCAAAACTGCCGCACTGGATGAGCAATAGCCAAAGGTGCGACAGGCGCGGGCGCAGGGTGCGCACGTCGACCTTGCAGAACGACAGAAAGAGCATGGAGAAAATAAGCACGGGCTGCACCACGGCGACCACTCGGGGAGCGTAGGGGCGCGTGCAATCGAAGAGGGGAATGCTCGTATAGGCAAAGTAGGCTATTGCGCCCCAGCAAATGGCTACGGGCAGCGTCCAGTTTTTAAGGAAAACGAGCGTCTTGGCGGCTATCTTGCCAAGGGCGTTCATCAGCTTCGTGTTCATCATTATTTCATTGGTTTTTGCCGGAACGATGTTGCTGGCAGACCGTCAAGATATGGCGGAGAAATTCGTTCGCTCCTTTTTGAGCGATTGCAGGTGCGACCACACTATTTCGTTTTGCGGCAGGTTTTGCTCGGGGTCGGCTTGCAGCACCTGCGCCGCCGCTTCGCGAGCCGCTTCCATCAGTTCCTGATCCTTTACGATGTTTGCTATTTTCAGGTCGAACGGCATTCCGCTCTGCGCCGTCCCCTCCAAGTCGCCCGGACCGCGCAGTTTCATGTCTTCCTCGGCTATCTCAAAGCCGTCGTTGCTCTCGGTCATCACCTGCATGCGCCGCCTCGAAGTGTCGGTGAGCTTGTCTTTCGTCACAAGGATGCAGTACGACTGTTTGTTTCCGCGGCCCACGCGTCCCCGTAACTGATGGAGTTGCGCCAGACCGAAACGTTCGGCGTTTTCCACCACCATCACCGAGGCGTTTGGCACGTTCACGCCCACCTCAATCACGGTGGTCGACACCAGTATCTGTGTCTCCTTGTTTTTGAACGCCTGCATGGCTGCGTCTTTGTCGGCTGGCTTCATCTTGCCGTGCACGATGCCCACTTTGTACTCCTTGAACACGTCCACAAGCTGGGCGTAGCCTGTTTCAAGGTCGCGCAGGTCGAGCTTTTCGTTTTCCTTGATGAGGGGATAGACCACGTAGACCTGGCTTCCCTCCTGCAATTGGCAGCGTATGCCGTCGTAGAGCGCGCCGCGGTTCGACTGCCGGTAGTGGAACGTCTGTATGGGCTTGCGTCCCGGCGGCAACTCGTTGATTACGCTCACGTCGAGGTCGCCGTACACGGTCATGGCCAGCGTGCGCGGGATGGGCGTGGCAGTCATCACGAGAATGTGGGGCGGACACGTGTTTTTGTCCCAAAGTTTCGCCCGCTGCTTCACGCCGAAACGGTGCTGCTCGTCAATAACCGCCAGCCCGAGGTTGTGGAACTGTACGCTTTTCTCAATGAGCGCGTGCGTGCCTACAAGAATGTGTATCTCGCCGTTGGCGGTGGCTTCGAGAATTTCCTTGCGCCGCTTGCCCTTCACGTTTCCCGTGAGCAGGTCGATGCGAATGGGCAACTCTTTCACCTGTTCGGCGATGGAGGCGAAATGCTGTTCGGCGAGGATTTCCGTAGGTGCCATGAGACAAGCCTGAAACTGGTTGTCCAGGGCCAATAGGCAGCACAACAGAGCCACGATGGTCTTGCCGCTCCCCACGTCGCCCTGTACAAGGCGGTTCATCTGCCCGCCCGTCGACACGTCCTTGCGTATTTCTCGCATCACCTGCTTTTGCGCATTGGTCAGCTCAAAGGGGATGCACTCGTTGTAGAACTGCATGAACAGCGCGCCCACTCTCGGGAAGCGGAAGCCGTTGACGTGCGCCTTGCGCCCTTGCGAATAGCGGAGAATGTCAAGTTGCAGGTAAAATAGCTCCTCGAACTTCAGCCGTCGGCTTGCGGCAGGGATGTCGGTAGCCGACGGCGGCGTGTGGATGGTGTGCAGAGCCGTGTCGAGGTCTTGAAGGCCGTACTGTTGAATAAGGTAATTGGGGAGCGTTTCGGGGATAGTCTCACCGCGGAGTGCGTCGAAAGCCCGTTGCACCAGTTCGCCCATCACGTGCGACGTGATGCCCGTGCGCTTCATGCGTTCCGACGTGTGGTAGTGGGGCTGCATGGTGAGCGGTCCTTGCTCTTCGTCGCCGTCTTCGAGTTCGGGGTGGGGAATGTTGATGCAGCCGTTGAACAGCGAGGGCTTGCCGAGCAGCGTATATGTGTGGTTGCACCTGATGCGCCTCTCCCATGTTTTTGCGCAGTTGAACCAGACCAGTTCCACGTGGCCCGTGCCGTCGGTAAACGTGCCCACGAGCCGTTCCCTGCGCCCGCTTCCCTCCACGCACTTCGACACCACCTGCCCGCGGAGCAGCACGTAGGGCATGTCGGCCATGAGGTCGCGCACTTTGTGGATAACGCTGCGGTCAATGTATTTGTACGGGAATGTGTACAACATATCACGAAGGGTGAAGACGTTTAAGTCCTCACCCAGCGTTTTGGCTCTCAAAGGCCCAACTCCTTTTAAATATTTGATATCCGTTTGGAGCGGATTGAACATGCCTGTGTGTTATGAATATGTGTTCTGCCGTCCGTGCGTGGGGCAGGGTGGGGGTTAGCCCCTGAACGAAAGCACCTGCTCGAGCGACTTGTCGTAGCCCTCGTAGAGCATGTCGCTCTCCACCTGTGCCACGGTGACGGGCGTCGATACCAGTCGGCGGGCGATGGCGAAGGCGAAAAGGCGCGTGGCGGCCGGGCCGGCTGCCGTGATGATGTTGTCGTGCTCAATGACGTAAGCGTCGCGGTGCTTGATAGCCCCTTCGATGTGTTCCTCCATGCCCGGGTAGATAGTGGCGTGCTTGCTCTTCAGAATGCCGGCTGTGCCGAGCACCATGGGGGCGGCGCAAATGGCGGCGATGATTGCCCCCTCGTGAGCCTGTTGGGCGATAGCGAGGCGCAAGACGCTGTTCTTGTTCATCGTCTCCGCGCCGCGCAGGCCGCCGGGAAGAATGAGCGCATCGCAGTGTATGAGGTGGTTCTTGCGGAAAAGGCTGTCGGCCTTGATGACCAGGCCGCGCGCACTCGTTACCACGCGCTTGCCCGTCACGCTGAGCGTCTGCACTTGCAGGCCGCAGCGTCGCAGAATGTCTATCGTGCCGATTGCCTCGATTTCCTCGAAGCCGTCGGCCAGGAACAGATAAATCATAATGTGTGTGTCTTCTGTTATTTTGTGATGTTTTTCTTTCAAAAGTGCTTACCGCTTATCGCAAGCAGTCAAGATAGGCTTTCACCGTGTCGCGAAGGCCCAGGTAGAGCGCGTCGCAAATCAGCGCGTGTCCGATGCTCACCTCGTCGGTCCAGGGTATGCGCTGGTGGTAGTAGGCCAGATTGTGAAGGCTGAGGTCGTGGCCGGCGTTCAGTCCGATGCCGATTTCGCGGCAGTGCTGCGCCGTGGCCACAAAGGGGGCTATGGCCTTTTCGCGGTCGTCGGCGTACTGTGCGGCGTAGGGTTCAGTGTACAGCTCCACCCGGTCGGCTCCGACGCGCTTTGCCCAATCGGCCATCTCGGGCAGGGCATCGATGAAAATGCTCACGCGGATGCCCTCGTCCCTGAACCGCTTGACGATGGGCGCGAGGAAGTCGGCGTTGGCCTTGGTGTCCCACCCGTGGTTCGAGGTGAGCTGGCCGGGTGCGTCGGGCACGAGCGTCACCTGCGTGGGGCGGGCTTTCAGCACCAGTGTGCAGAAGTCCTCGCTCGGGTATCCTTCAATGTTGAACTCCGTGGTGAGTTTCGGACGCAGCTCGAAAACGTCGCTGTGCCTGATGTGGCGTTCGTCGGGGCGAGGGTGTACGGTTATTCCCTGCGCTCCGAAGCGTTCGCAGTCCAAAGCTACGCGTAATACATCGGGGTTGTTCGCGCCTCGTGCGTTGCGCAGCGTGGCTATCTTGTTAATGTTCACACTTAACTTTGTCATAGTTGTAATCGTGTGTTTACAACGAAAAAATTAATTTTGCGTCTAATAGTTTTTGCTTTGCAGTGACAAAAGTAGTTTATTTCTCGCTTACGAATGCAAGGCTATTCCATATATTAGATGAATATGCGGCATAATTAAGATATTTTATCAGCATGACTTATTCCCACCTTAAATTTGCCTTATACGGCAACGTTTTTCAGACGAGCAAGAACCAGTATGTGGCGGCCGTGTTGGAAAAGCTCGCGCAGTTGGGCGTGCAGATATGCATTGAGGAGGAGTTTGCCGGCTTTCTCAGCCGCGAGCTTGGAGTAGACCTTTCGCGCGCCGAAACGTTTGGCCGCCGTCAGCCCTGTGCCGCCGACGTGGCCATATCGATTGGCGGCGACGGCACGTTCCTTGGCACGGCGGCTCTTGTGGGCGGCTGCGGCATACCCATCCTTGGCATCAACACGGGGCGGCTTGGTTTTCTGGCCGACGTGTCGCCCGAGGCGGTAGGCTCGTCGCTCGAAGCTCTTTGCCGGGGCGACTACGTGGTGGAGAGCCGTTGCGCCTTGGCGGTGTCGAAAAACGGGGAACTCTCCTCGCTCTACCCCTATGCGCTCAACGAGGCGGCCGTTCTGAAGCACGACAACTCCTCGCTTATCGAAATCCGCACGTTCGTCAACAACAGTTTCCTTGCCAATTTCCTCGCCGACGGTCTGATTGTCTCCACTCCAACGGGTTCTACGGGCTATTCGCTCAGCGTGGGCGGTCCGATACTTGTGCCGCAGTCGGGCACGGTGTGCATTTCGCCCGTGGCGCCTCATAGTCTGTCTGTGCGCCCGGTGGTAGTGCGCGACGACGTGGAAATCCGCCTCGAGGTGACGAGCCGCACGGGCAGTTTCCTTTTGGCTTGCGACGGGCGCAGCGAAAGCCTCCCGCAGGACACGATCATCACCATCCGGCGCGCGCCCCACACGGTCAAGGTGATAAAGATTGAGCACCGCCAGTTCTTCGAAACGCTCCGCGACAAACTCATGTGGGGGGCTGACCAGCGAAACTGACCCCCTCTTGTTTGCAACGCACGCTTATATATATAATGTATACCCCGTCCTGATGACTCGTCCCATCCCTACAATACTCCGTTACCTTGTCCGGCTGCTTAAGGGCCACCGCCTGCAAGTTGCGCTCAACACGCTGCTTGGCGTAGTGCTTGTGGCGCTTGACCTTGCCTTTGTCTGGGCCACGAAACTCGCCATCGACGTGGCCACTCACCACACCGCGGCCGTCGCGCTCACGCAGGCGTTCTGCCTCATTGCGTGCGTTATGGTTGTCCGCATCGTGGTCAGCCTTGTGTTGCGGTGGATACGCGCCATTCTTGGCGTAAAGGCGCAAAATTCCATGCGGCGGCGCATCTTCGACCGCCTATTGAGGGGCGACTGGACCGCGCTCCGCAAGTATCACACGGGCGACCTCACCAACCGCATGGAACGCGACACGTCCGACGTGGTCAACTTCGTCACCGAAAGCGTTCCCTCGTTCATCGTCACCCTCACGCAGTTTGTCGGGGCTTTCCTCTTCCTCTTTTTCATGGACAGCACGTTGGCTGTCATCGTGGTGTGCATTGTGCCGTTCTTCATCCTGAGCAGCAAACTCTACGTGAAGAAAATGCGCCGTCTCACCCACGTGGCGCGCGAAGAGGAAAGCCGCATCCAGTCCACTATCCAGGAAACCCTCCAGCACGTGATGGTGGTGAAAACCCTCCAGCGCGTGGAGCATTTCCTCGGGCTGCTCAAAGGGCAGCAGTCGTCGCTCCATCGCATCATCGTGCAGCGCACGCGCTACTCCACCATCTCGTCGAGCCTCCTCAGCCTGGGCTTTGCCACGGGCTATTTCGTCACGTTCGCATGGGGCGCGACGAGCCTTTCCAAGGGACTTATCTCCTACGGGGCCATGCTGGCGTTCATTCAGCTTGTGGGGCAGATACAAACTCCCGTGCGCAACCTTTCGAAGTTCATTCCTGTGTTCATCACCTCGTTTACGGCGGCCGAACGCCTCATGGAGATGGAGGAGATTGAGGCTGAGGACAGTGCGCAGCCCGTATCCCTGCCGTCGCCCGTGGGCATTGCGCTGAACAACGTCACGTTCCGGTACACCGAGAAGTCGCGTAAGATTTTCGATGCCTTCTCCTACACCTTCCCCCCCGGCAGCATTACCGCCGTGGTGGGCGAAACGGGAGCTGGAAAGACCACCCTTATCCGTCTGCTCTTGTCGCTTGTCCGGCCTATGCAGGGCACGGTCAGTCTCACCACGCCCGACGGGCAGACCCACCCCATGAAACCCCATTTGCGGGGCAATTTCGCCTACGTGCCGCAGGGCAACACGCTCTTTTCAGGCACCATCCGTTCAAACCTGCTGCAAGGCAACCCCAACGCCACCGAGGCGGAGATGCGCAAAGCCCTCTACACGGCGGCGGCGGAGTTTGTCGACCGCAAAAAGCTGGGGCTCGACACGCCCTGCGGCGAAACGGGCGACGGCCTTTCCGAGGGTCAGGCGCAGCGCATAGCCATAGCCCGCGCCCTGCTGTCGGCGGGCAGCGTCATGATATTCGACGAAGCCACTTCCTCGCTCGACCCTGCCACCGAGGAGACTGTCTTGCAACGCATTCTCGCCGAATATCCCGGCCATACGCTCATCTTTATCACGCATCGTCCGCTCGTGCTGAAATACGCCACGCAGAAACTCTCGCTCTGAGCCTTATTGGGAGGGGACTGCCCCTCTCTTGCAAAAAAGAGCTACCTTTACCGCCTGAAAGGAGCGGCGGAACACCAGCTTCCCTGCCTATTGAGAGAAAAACATGAAACATGCTATTTTGTCCCTGCTGCTTGCAGTCTTCCCCTTTTTGTACGCTTATTCCCAGGACGCGCCGCCCAAGCGCGAGTTCCGCGGTGCCTGGATTCAGGTAATCAACGGCCAGTTCATGGGCTTGGGTACGGCCCAGATGCAGGCTAACCTCACCAACCAGCTCAACGCACTGCAACGCTGCGGCGTAAATGCGGTGATGTTTCAGGTGCGCGGCGAGGCCGATGCCCTCTACGCTTCGCCCTACGAGCCGTGGAGCCGTTTCCTCACGGGCAAGCAGGGCGTTGCCCCGTCGCCCTATTGGGACCCCCTCGCGTGGATGGTGGACGAGTGCCACAAGCGCGGCATGGAACTCCATGCCTGGATAAACCCTTTCCGGGCTAAGACGAAAACCACCCGCGAACTGGCCGTGACGCACCCTTACGTGCAGCACCCCGAGCGTTTCTTCGAGTACGACGGGCTTTACCTCTTCGACCCGGGGCTTGACGTGAACCGCGGTTACATTTGCAAAATCGCCTCCGACATTGTTCGCCGCTACGACGTGGACGGCTTGCACATCGACGACTATTTCTATCCCTATCCCGTGGCGGGGCTGCAAATACCCGACCAAGCCACGTACGAAACCCACCGCAACGGCATCGGCAACATCAACGACTGGCGGCGCTACAACGTGAATATGTTCATCCAGGCCCTGCACGACTCCATCCGGGCCGTCAAGCCGTGGGTGAAGTTCGGCGTTAGTCCCTTCGGCATCTACCACAATGCGCAGCAGGGTTCAAACCTGCCCGGCTCCAACACGCGGGGGCTGCAAAACTACGATGACCTTTACGCCGACGTGCTTTACTGGATAAACAAGGGGTGGGTGGACTACACCGTTCCCCAGCTCTATTGGGAAATAGGCCACAAGTCGGCCGACTATGCCGAACTCGTCAAGTGGTGGAGCCGCTTTGCCGGCGCGCGCCCGCTCTACATCGGGCAGGACGTGGAGCGTACAGTCCGCGCCGCCGACCTCAAAAATCCGCAAACCAACCAAATGAACGAAAAGTTCCGCCTGCAACGCTCCCTGCGCGGCATCCAAGGCTCGTGTCTGTGGTACTCAGCCGCCGTGGTGCGCAACGAAGGGAACTACGCCACGGCTCTCGAACAATACTACCACCGCACGCCGGCCTTGCAGCCCCTTTACCCCTTTATCGACGACCAAACTCCGGGCAAGCCCAAGAAAGTGAAAGCCCTGTGGATGCCCGACGGCTACTACCTCTTCTGGACTGCGCCCAAGGGGACGGGCGAGATGGACAAGGCGCGCAACTACGCCGTCTATCGCTTCCGAAGCGGTGAAAAAATCAACCTGCTTACGTCCGAACACCTCGTAGCCGTTACGCCGCAGACGTGTTTCAAACTCCCCTACAACGGCGGAAAGGACAAGTACGTCTACGTGGTTACGGCGCTCGACCGTCTGCAAAACGAGTCGAAGCCCGTCAAAGCCAAGGTGAAGCTGTAAGCGAATACCGTAAACGCAAGAAAAGAACACACATGAAGATATTGAAATTTGGCGGCTCGTCGGTGGGAACGTCGCTCCCCCTCCGCAACGTAAAGAAGATTGTGGAGGAACAAACGCAGCCCGTGGTGGTCGTAGTGTCGGCCCTTGGCGGCGTAACCGACCAGCTGATAAGCCTTACGCAGACCGCCGCGCGGGGCGATGAGGCTTATACCGCCGAGTGCGACCGCCTGGCTGAACGCCATCGCCAGCTTGTGCGCGAGGTGATAGCCCCCGAACGTCAGGCCGGGCTTATTGAAAGCCTCGACAAACTCCTAGCCGAACTGCGCAGCATACTCCACGGCATTTTTCTCATTCAGGACCTCACTCCCAAGTCGGTCAACGCCGTAGTGGCCTACGGCGAACGCCTTTCCTCCCTCCTTGTAGCCCAGCTTATCGACGGGGCGGTGCATCTCGACTCGCGCCGACTCATCAAGACCGTGGCTAAGGGCGGGCGCAACGTGGTGGACTATGCCCTTACGAACCGGCTCGTCAAGGAGCGGTTTGGCGACTGCAACGCCCCCGTGGCGGTGATGGGCGGCTTCATAGCCTCCGACGCCGACACGGGTGTGACCACCAACCTCGGACGCGGCGGCTCTGACTATACCGCCGCCATCCTCGCCGCCGCACTCGGGGCTGAGATTCTCGAAATATGGACTGACGTAGACGGTTTCATGACTGCCGACCCGCGCATCATTCCCAACGCCATCACCATCGACGAACTGTCGTACGCTGAGGCTATGGAACTCTGCAACTTCGGGGCAAAGGTCATCTATCCGCCGACTATCTACCCCGTATGCAAGAGCGGCATCCCCATACTCGTCAAGAACACCTTCGCCCCCGAGGTGAAGGGGACCGTAGTGCGGGCCAACGCCGCCCCGAGCGGACGTCCCATACGCGGCATATCGTCGGTGAGCGAAACAAGCACCGTCACCGTGAGCGGTCCCGCCATGGTGGGCGTAATCGGCGTGAACCGGCGCATTTTCACCGCCCTTGCCGCCGGCGGCATCAGCGTGTTTATGGTGGCGCAAAACTCTTCGGAAACGAGTACCACGCTCTGCCTCACGCCGGCCGACGCACAGCGGGCTTGCGAACTGCTCGACGAGGAGTTCGCGCAGGAGATAGCCGACGGGGCAATGAACCCGGCCCAGCGTGTCGACGGCTTGTCGAGCGTAGCCGTGGTGGGCGAGCGTATGCGCTGCATGCCCGGCATCGCCGGCCAGCTTTTCAGCGTGTTGGGGCGCAACGGCATCAGCATCAACGCCACGGCCATGGGCGGACAGGAGATGAACCTCTCGTTCGTGGTGGAACGCGCGCAGTTGCGCAAGACAATCAACGTGCTTCACGACAGTTTCTTCCTGAGCGAACACGAGGAGCTGAACCTCTTCATCTGCGGTACGGGCACGGTGGGCGGAAGTCTCATCGGCCAGATAGCCTCGCAGCAGAAAAAGCTCTACGACGAACGCGGCTTGAAGCTCAACATCGTCGGCGTGAGCGGACGCTCGAAAGCCGCCTACAACGCCGAGGGCATCGACCCCGCCCATTACCGCGAGGCCATGAGCGAGAGCGAGGGCGGCGGCGTGGAACGCATGGTGGAGCGCATAGAGGAGATGAACATCTTCAATTCCGTATTCGTGGACTGCACCGCCAGTGCCGACGTGGCCGCACAGTATGAGCGGCTGCTCTCGCACAACGTCAACATCGTGGCGGCCAACAAAATCGCCGCCTCGTCGGCCTACGAAAACTACCTGCAACTCAAACACACCGCCCGCGACAAGGGCGTGAAATTCCTTTTCGAAACCAACGTGGGCGCAGGTCTGCCCATCATCACCACAATCGGCGACCTCCGCAGCTCGGGCGACAAAGTGTTGAAGATAGAGGCTGTGCTTAGCGGCACGCTCAACTACGTTTTCAACACGCTCTCGGCCGACGTGCCGCTGAGCCGGGCCGTGCGCATGGCGCAGGAGAACGGCTACAGCGAGCCCGACCCGCGCATCGACCTTTCCGGTAAGGACGTGATGCGCAAACTCGTCATTCTGGCCCGCGAGAGCGGTTATCGCCTCGAGGTGGACGACGTGGAGCAAAGGCTCTTCATCCCCGAGGAACTCTTCCAAGGTTCGCTCGAAGCCTTCTGGCAGCACCTGCCCGAGCAGGACGCCCGTTTTGAAGCCGAACGGCAAAGGCTTGCCCGCGAGAACAAACGCTGGCGTTTCGTGGCGCGCTGGGAGGATGGCAAGGCCTCCGTCGGCTTGCAGGAGATAGCGCAGGGGCATCCGCTCTACGACCTCGAAGGCTCCAACAACATCCTGCTGCTCACCACGGAGCGTTACCACGACTACCCCATGCTCATTCAGGGCTACGGGGCGGGAGCCGACGTGACGGCGGCCGGCGTATTTGCCGACATCATGCGCATAGCCAACGTCTGAGGCTCGGCGGCAGACGGCGGACGCATACTTTTTTGCCGCATCTTACGGATTTTATCCCCGAGGTAATTGCCGCACACCGTACGGGTGACGCACGTCGCACGTACGTTTTACGTGTGTCACTCGTACGACTGACGCACGTGACCCGTACGGTGCACGGCAAAAACTGCGGGAGTTGACACGACTTTGCTGGGACTCACGGCCTGTGGTATTGGGCGGAAAACCATTCTCGCCTCGCATAGGCCCACCCCGGCCAAGTATACGAACGTTTTTATGACACCCTTACTCGACATACAGCATCTGAGCAAACGCTTCGGCGCGCTCGAACTCTTCAACGACATCAGTTTTTCGATTGCCGACGGACAGAAAGTGGGTCTCATCGCCCACAACGGCGCGGGCAAAAGCACCCTGCTGCAAATTCTCGCCGGCACTGAGGACTACGAAGAGGGCAGCATCGTCATGCGCCGCGACGCCACCATCGCCATCCTTGAACAGTCGCCCGTGTTCGAACCCGGAACAACCGTCATCGACGCCTGTTTTCAGCGGGCCGGCGAACTCTCGCAGCTTATCAGCAACTACGAGCAATGCCTCGCCACCGAGGGCAACCCGGGCCTGGCCTCGCTCCTCGACGAAATGGAGCGGCGCAACGCATGGGACTTTGAGTTGCGCGCCAAGCAGATCCTGTCGAAACTCAATATCACGAATTTTTCGCAACCCGTCGACGAACTTTCGGGCGGACAGCTCAAACGCGTGGCCCTGGCGAACGTGCTGATGGCTGAGCCCGACCTGCTCGTGCTTGACGAGCCGACCAACCACCTCGACCTCGCCATGATAGAATGGCTCGAGGGCTATCTGCAACGTTCCACGAAGGCTCTGCTCATGGTGACGCACGACCGCTACTTCCTCGACAACGTGTGCCAGACGATCCTTGAACTCGACAGCGAAAACCTCTATTCCTACGCCGGCAACTACGAGCACTATCTCGACAAACGCGGACAACGCATCGCCGCACAGAATGCCAACATTGCCCGCGCCAACAACCTTTACCGCAAAGAGCTTGACTGGATGCGCCGAATGCCCTGCGCCCGCGGCACCAAGGCGCGCTACCGCAAGGAGGCCTTCTACGAACTCGAGCAGCGGGCGCGCCAGCGGCGCGAGGAACGGGCCGCGCGCCTCGAAGTGAAGAGCGGATACATCGGGAGCAAGATATTCGAGGCCGAATATGTGAGCAAGGCGTTCGACATCCCCGCCCCCGACGGCATGCGTCGCAAGAAAGTCATTCTCGACAACTTCTACTACAACTTCTCGCGCTTTGAGAAGATGGGTATCGTGGGCGGAAACGGCACGGGAAAGAGTACGTTCATCAAACTCCTCTTGGGACTTGAACGTCCCGACACAGGGCGTTTCCAAGTGGGCGAGACGGTGCGCTTCGGCTACTTCTCGCAGGACGGCATGGCGTTCGACGAACAGGAAAAAGTAATCGATGCCGTGCGCAAACACGCCGAATACATCGACCTCGGCGGCGGCCGTCACCTCACCGCCATGCAGTTTCTCACGCATTTCCTCTTTCCGCCCGCACGCCAGCAGGACTACATCTACAAACTCTCCGGGGGCGAACGCCGCCGCTTGCAGCTCTGCACCGTACTGCTGAAAAATCCCAATTTCCTCGTCCTCGACGAACCTACCAACGACCTCGACATCGCTACCCTGCAGATACTCGAAGAGTACTTGCAGGATTTTGGCGGTTGCGTGATTGTAGTGAGCCACGACCGCTACTTCATGGACAAGGTGGTGGACCATCTACTGGTGTTCAACGGCGAAGGGCAGATTGACGACTTCCCCGGAAACTACTCCGAGTACCGCGAGTGGAAGCAGCTACGTGACCGTGAGCAGCAGGAGGAGCGCGAAGCCGCCAAAAATGCCGCCCAGACCGATGTCCCGGCACGCCAGAATACGTGGGGCGGGGAGAAAAAACGCCGCCTCTCGTTCAAGGAGAAGCAAGAGCTGCAACAGCTCGAGCAGGACATAGCCCGGCTCGAGGAGGAGAAGAAGACCATCGAGCAGGCCCTTTGCTCCGGCACGCTCAGCGTGGACGAACTTACCGAAAAAAGCAAGCGGCTCCCTCAGCTCGGCGACGAACTCGACGCAAAATCAATGCGTTGGCTTGAACTCAGCGAAATTGAGGGATAGGCACTTTGCCCCGTTTCCTGTCCCCAACGCCATAGTCACCCAACCGCCCACGACCGCAACCGTCAAATGGGCGCGGCGAAATGCGCCCGATGTAAGCCGTTTTTAGTAAGTTTGCATAATAATTCTAAGTAGCAACCGCACAAATGTCCTGTATACTGCACATTGAAACCTCCACAAACGTTTGTTCCGTAGCCCTTTCGCAAGACGGCGTATGCCTGCACGAAGAGACCGACCTCAATGGTCCGTCGCACGCACAGGTGCTGGCCGGATACGTGAAAGAGGCCGTGTCGTTCGCCGACAGTCATGCCATCCCCATCGACGCGGTGGCGGTGAGCAAAGGGCCGGGTTCTTACACCGGGCTGCGCATCGGCGTTTCCGAGGCAAAGGGCGTGGCCTACGGCCGCAGTGCAAGGCTGCTCTCCGTGCCGACGCTCAAGGTTCTGACCGTACCCGTACTGCTCGGGCAGGAACTCCCCGACGATGCCCTGCTTTGCCCGATGATCGACGCAAGGCGCATGGAGGTGTACACCGCTGTCTACGACCGCGCCCTGCGGGAGGTGAAACCCACACAGGCACTCGTGGTTGACGAAAACTCGTTTGCCGAACTCCTTGCCGAACACCCCGTATACTTCATGGGCAACGGCGCGGAGAAGTGCCGCGAAACAATTAAGCACCCCAATGCCCACTTCATCGAGGGCATTGTCCCCAAAGCCAAAAACATGATTCCGCTCGCCGAACAGGCCATGGCGCGCGAAGAGTTTGAAGACGTGGCCTATTTCGAGCCTTTCTACCTGAAAGAGTTCGTGGCCACGCAGAGCAAAAAACTGCTCTGAAAAAGCAAAGACGAAGAAAGAAAATGGCAGAAAATACCCAAGACAACGCCAAACGGTACAACTCCACGCTTCCCCAGCTCAAAATGCCCGAATACGGGCGCATGGTGCAGGAAATGGTGGACTACGCCGTACAGTTGCCCACCAAGGACGAGCGGCAAGCCTTTGCGCAGGTGATAGCCGAGGTGATGATGAACCTCAACCCCAAGCAAAAGGAAGTGGCTGACTATCAGCATAAAATATGGGATCACCTTGCTTGGCTCTCGAACTACCAGTTCGACATAGACTACCCGTTTGAAGTCACCCAGACCAAGGAACGGATAAAGCCCGGCAAACTGAGCTACCCCAAGACGGGCATCCGTTTGCGCCACTACGGACGGCTCATTGAGCGGGCCATGGACGACCTTAAAGAAATGCCCGAGGGTGCGGAACGCGACGCATACGTGCGCCTCGTGGCCAACCGAATGAAGCGAAACCTCGCCGACTGGAAAGGCGACGGGGTAGAGGACACGAAGGTGGCCCGCGACATCGCCTACTACACTGACGGAAGAGTAGAGCCCGACTTCAACTCGCCGCAGAGCAAGCTGATGCAGATTGGCGACAATCGTTTCCGCACACGCAAGAATAAGGGACTGTTCTAAGTGGACGGTTCTATCTATATGGGTGGTTCTAAAAATTAGCTTTGTCAGGTTTCGGGGCTATTTTGCGTCCGAATTGTTTGAGAGGGAAGGAGCATAGCGGGCTATGCGACTGAGTGAACAAGCAATTGGGGCGGAAAAGAGGCCGAAAGATGACAAAACGAAAGACTCCCAACCTTGATTATCTTACGGTGGTAATTTATAGAACCACCCTATAGCCCATTCCACTAACTACGCACCACGACATGAGTACATTTATCATTGAGGGCGGACACCGCCTGAAAGGCGAAATAACGCCGCAAGGGGCAAAGAACGAGGCTTTGCAGGTGATTTGCGCCACGCTCCTTACGGCCGACGAGGTACGCATACAGAACATTCCCGACATACTCGACGTGAACAACCTCATTGCCCTGCTCGAGAAGATGGGCGTGCGGACAACGTGGAACGGTGAAGGCGACTGCACATTCTGCGCCGCCAATATCGACCTTGAATACCTGCAAAGCGCGGAGTACCTCGAACGCTGTTCGCGCCTTCGCGGTTCCGTGTTGCTCATAGGTCCGCTGACTGCCCGTTTCGGCACGGCCACCATCGCCAAGCCCGGCGGCGACAAAATTGGACGCCGCCGCCTCGATACGCACTTCTACGGCTTGCAAAAACTCGGCGCACGCTTCTTCTTTAACGACGAGGACAGTACCTACCACATTGAGGCACAGAAACTCAAAGGCACGTATATGCTGCTCGACGAAGCGTCGATTACCGGCACGGCAAACATCCTGATGGCGGCCGTCCTTGCAAAAGGCACAACAACCATCTACAACGCCGCTTGCGAGCCTTACATTCAGCAGCTCTGCCACCTGCTTAACCAAATGGGGGCGAACATTTCGGGCATTGCCTCGAACCTCATCACCGTAGTGGGCGTGAAAGAACTGCACGGGGCAACCCACCGCATACTGCCCGACATGATAGAAATCGGCTCGTTCATCGGAATGGGCGCCATGGTGGGCGACGGACTGATTATACGGCAGGCTGGCGTGAAGCACCTCGGCATTATCCCCGATGCGTTCCGGCGTCTTGGCATAAAGCTGTATATAAAAGGCGATGACATACTGATACCCACGCAGAAACACTATCAAATAGAGAATTTCATAGACGGCTCTTTTATGACCCTTGCCGACGCTCCGTGGCCCGGGCTTACGCCCGACTTGCTGAGCGTGCTGATTGTTGTGGCCACGCAGGCCAGAGGCACGGTGTTGTTCCACCAAAAGATGTTTGAGAGCCGCCTTTTCTTTGTCGACAAACTCATCGACATGGGGGCGCAGATAATCCTTTGCGACCCGCACCGCGCCGTAGTTGTGGGGCATGACCACAAACTCCGCTTGCGGGGGCGCCGCATGGTGTCGCCCGACATCCGCGCCGGCATCGCCCTGCTTATCGCCGCCCTCAGCGCAGACGGCGTGAGCCGCATTGACAATGTGGAACAGATTGACCGCGGATATGAGCGCATTGAGGAACGCCTAAACAAACTCGGGGCTTCCATCAAGCGAGTGGATTAGCGGTCGGCTTACGTACCTTACACCAAGAACTTCACCATGATACGCAACGACGAAGTGTTCAAAATAGGCTACATCGCCAAGCAGCGCGGGCTGCGGGGCGAGGTGGAAATGAACTTCACCGACGACTGTTTCGACGAAGGCGGCGCACCGTATTTTGTACTCGACATAGACGGCATCCTCGTGCCGTTCTTCTGGGAAGAATACCGCTTCAAGAACGACGAGGTGGCGATTGTGAAGTTTGAAGACGTGGACAACGGCGACCAGTCGAAGATTCTCGTAGGACGAAGTGTCTACTACCCCAAAAAACACGTGGCCGAACAGAACGATGACGGCTCTGCCGTACTGTCATCCTACAAGGCGTTGACGGGTTACACCGTGAGCGACCAGCGGGGCGACACCGTGGGGACGATAGTCCACGTGGACGACAGTTCGGCAAACACTCTGCTGACCATTGAACAGGTTGACGGCGAAGAACTAATGTTGCCGTTTCATAACGACTTCTTGTTGGATTTCAACTTGCAGAAGCGAACGCTACAGCTCTCAATACCAGACGAATTGCTCCACTTAAACAAATAAGAAACCCATACCTCCTAAATACACTGATGAAGAGAATTGCCATCCTCGGCTCTACGGGTTCGATAGGAACCCAGGCACTCGACGTGATAAGGCAGCACCCCGACCTTTTTGAAGCCACCGTGCTTACGGCCGGCACGAACGTGAAGCTGCTCATAGACCAAGCGCGGGAGTTCCACCCCGATGCGGTGGTTATAGCCGACGAGAGTCAGTACGACACGCTGAGAGATGCGCTTGCCGACCTGCCCGTAAAGGTTTACGCCGGCAGCGAGGCTCTTTGCCAAGTGGTGGAGGGCGACAGCATCGACATTGTGCTGACCGCCATGGTGGGCTTTGCCGGCTTGCGCCCCACGGTGGCGGCTATCAAGGCGAAAAAAGCCCTGGCATTGGCCAATAAGGAAACGCTCGTGGTGGCTGGCAGCGTTATACGCAAACTCTGCACCGACCACAAGGTGGGCATTTTGCCCGTTGACAGCGAGCATTCCGCCATCTTCCAATGTCTGAACGGCGAATACAACAATCGCATTCGCCGCATATTACTTACGGCATCGGGAGGTCCGTTTCGCAACTGCTCGCTTGCCGAACTGCGCGAAGTAACCCCCGAAAGGGCGTTGCAACACCCCAACTGGAAGATGGGGGCAAAGATAACCATTGACTCAGCCACGATGCTCAACAAAGGCTTCGAGATGATCGAGGCGCATTGGCTCTACGGTGTCGCTCCCAAGGACATACAGGTGGTTGTACACCCCGAGAGCGTGGTGCACTCGGCGGTGGAGTTCGACGACGGCGCGGTGATAGCCCAGCTCGGCACGCCCGATATGCGCTTGCCCATACAGTACGCTTTCAGCTACCCGAACCGCGTGCCGCTCAACGGAGAACGGCTCGACCTTTTCAAACTCGCCGCACTGCATTTCTCCGAACCCGACGAGGAGAAGTTCCCCTGCCTCGCACTGGCTTACCGGGCAATCGAGAAAGGCGGCAATATGCCTTGCATCCTCAACGCAGCCGGCGAGGTGACGAACCTTGCGTTCCGCGAGGGCAGGATAGGTTTTATGGACATTCCGGCGATTATCGAAAAGACAATGGCGGCCGCGACGTTCGAACCCACGCCCACACTCGACTGCCTATTCGATACCGACCGCGAGGCGCGGCGCATTGCGGAGAACTTTGTTGTTTGAAGCATTTCTCTAACACGAGATAGAAACTACCTCATACACAACTAAAACGAATACACCCAGTGGAAGTATTTTTCATTAGAGCGTTACAGCTAATCCTTTGTTTCTCGATACTTATCATCCTGCACGAGGGCGGACATTTCTTCTTCGCCAAACTCTTCAAGGTGCGCGTGGAAAAGTTCTGCCTTTTCTTCGACCCTTGGTTTACTCCGCTCAAATTCAAGCCCAAAAACAGCGACACAACCTACTGCATCGGCTGGCTGCCCCTCGGCGGCTACGTGAAGATATCGGGCATGATTGACGAGTCGATGGACAGAGAGCAGATGAAGCAGCCCGTAAAGCCGTGGGAGTTCCGTGCAAAGCCGGCTTGGCAACGCCTGTTCATCATGGTGGGCGGCGTGCTGGTGAACTTCGTGCTGGCGTTCATCATCTATTCCGCAGTGCTTTTCACATGGGGCGAGCAGTATGTGCCTATCCAGAACATGACCCACGGCTTTGCGTTTAGCGAACAGGCCAAGAAACTCGGTTTTCAGGACGGCGATATCCTTCTCGGTACAGACACGAAGACGTTCACTCGTTTCGACGGCAACGTATACCGCGACCTGAGCGAGGCCCACTCAGCTACCGTGTTGCGTGGCGGACAGAAAGTGACCGTCCAGATGCCCGGCGACTTGAATATGCTCGACATGATTAAGCAACAGCCGCGCTTCGTGGAACCGCTCGTACCCTCCGTGGTCGACAGCATTATCCCCGGTTCGGCAGCCGCCAAAGCCGGCGTAAGGGTGGGGGACAAAGTGATCGGTTTCAACAAGAAGCAGTTTAACACCGTCAATGCGTTCAACATAGCCCGCGGCACGCTCGACGACCAGTTGGCAAGCGCGTCTCATGCCGACAGCCTGAACCTGCGCAAGGCAACCCTCGTGGTACACCGGAGCGGGACGGACGAAGTAGACACCCTTGCGCTGACCCTCTCGGCGGACTATATGCTCGGCGTGGCGTGGTACAACCCCATGAAGAGTGACTACAAGACCGTGACGCAGACGTTCGGCTTCTTTGAGAGCATACCCGCCGGCATCAACCACGGATGGGAGGTGCTTTCGGGCTACGTCGACGACCTTAAATACCTCTTCACCGCCGACGGCGCGAAGAGCGTGGGTTCGTTTGGCGCAATAGGCAGCCTTTTCCCCACGTCGTGGGACTGGTGCCGCTTCTGGGAACTCACCGCTTTCATCTCCTTGATGCTCGCCTTTATGAACATCCTGCCCATCCCTGCGCTCGACGGCGGACACGTGCTGTTCCTGCTAATTGAGGTGATCACCCGGCGAAAACCGAGCGAGAAGTTCATGGAACGGGCGCAGATGGTGGGCATGACCCTCCTGCTCCTGCTCATGGCGTTCGCCATATTCAATGATTTCCGAAATTTCGTCTTCTGACCCCCGTGGCGGCTGACGCAAAAAAGCAAAAGTTTTTCCGCCACGGTGTTAAAGCCCACGGATAGTTTTGTACGCGCAAAAGAAAATCGTAATTTTGCGTGCAATTAAAATCCCGTTAAAGTATGACATCTGATTTTATTGCTGACAAAGTCGTTATGGACGGTCTTACGTATGATGACGTCCTTTTAGTTCCCGCTTATTCTGATGTGCTTCCGCGCACGGTGTCGCTCGCCACGAAGTTCTCGCGCAACATTGATTTGCAGATACCCTTCGTGACCGCAGCCATGGACACTGTGACCGAGGCCACTATGGCCATCGCGATTGCCCGCGAGGGCGGTATCGGCGTGATACATAAGAACATGAGCATTGAGGATCAGGCTCATCAGGTGGCTATTGTGAAGCGTGCCGAGAACGGCATGATTTACGACCCCATAACGATCAAGCGTTACAAGACGGTGAAAGACGCGCTCGACTTGATGGCGGAATACCACATCGGCGGCATTCCCGTGGTGGACGACGAGATGCACCTCGTGGGCATCGTGACCAACCGCGACCTGCGTTTTGAGCGCAACCTCGAAAAGCGCATCGACGAGGTGATGACGAGCGAAAACCTCGTGACCACCACGCAGCAGACCGACTTGCTTGCGGCAGCTCAGATATTACAGGAGAACAAAATTGAAAAGCTCCCCGTGGTGGACAAGGACAACCGCCTCGTAGGACTTATCACTTATAAGGACATCACCAAGGCCAAGGACAAGCCCATGGCCTGCAAGGACGCTAAGGGCCGCTTGCGCGTGGCAGCCGGCGTAGGCGTTACGGCCGACACGCTCCAGCGCATGGAGGCTCTCATTCAAGCCGGTGCCGACGCTATCGTTATCGACACGGCGCACGGACACTCAAAGTACGTAATCGAAAAGCTCAAAGAGGCGAAGTCAAGCTTTACGGGTGTTGACATCGTTGTGGGCAACGTGGCCACGGGCGACGCAGCGCGTATGCTCGTCGACGCGGGTGCCGACGCCATTAAGGTGGGCATCGGTCCGGGTTCTATCTGTACGACGCGTGTGGTAGCCGGTGTGGGCGTTCCTCAGCTTTCGGCTGTTTACGACGTGTCTTGCGCGCTGAAAGGCACGGGCGTGCCTTTGATCGCTGATGGCGGTCTGCGCTACTCCGGCGACGTGGTCAAGGCTCTCGCAGCCGGTGGCTACTGCGTAATGATTGGCTCGCTTGTGGCTGGCACAGAGGAAAGTCCGGGCGAAACGATTATTTTCAACGGACGTAAGTTCAAGACATACCGCGGTATGGGTTCGCTCGAAGCCATGGAGAACGGTTCAAAGGACCGCTACTTTCAGGGTAACGTCAAGGAAGTGAAAAAACTCGTACCCGAGGGTATCGCCGGCCGCGTGCCTTACAAGGGTTCCGTGCAGGAGGTTATCTACCAGATGGTAGGCGGTCTGCGTTCGGGCATGGGATACTGCGGCGCGGCAACTATTGAGAAGTTGCACGATGCCAAGTTCACCCGCATCACCGGCGCAGGTGTACTTGAAAGCCATCCGCACGACATTACCATCACGAGCGAGGCTCCGAACTACAGCCGTCCCGGCGAATAACGGTGCCGGCTTCGGCTCTACGCCCTTTTAGCTGAACAGATAAATTGATAGTATATTTCTGATGAAGAAAACAACTGTATTTTCTACCCTTTTCGCCCTGGCCTTGTGTGCCGGGGCGCAATCGGTTACAGACCCTGTGTTGATGACCATCAACGGAAAGCCTGTAACGAGAAGCGAATTTGAATATTCCTACCACAAGAACGGCAACGTGGAGGGGGCTGTTGAACAGAAGACGATACAGGAGTACGTGCCGATGTTCATCAACTACAAACTGAAAGTGGAGGCCGCCGAAGCGGCAAAGCTCGATACGCTTTCGAGCTACCAAAAAGAGTTCCTCACTTACCGCGATATGCAGCTCACCCCCTATATGGTAGACTCCGCATACATCGACTCCGTGGCGCACGTGGTCTACGACAACACGGCGAACCAGCTTGCGGGCAAGGATCTCATAGAGCCGGCGCACATCCTCATATACTTGGGACAGAAAGCCAGCGACGCTGACAAGGAAAAGGCTAAGCAAAAGGCAGACTCCATATACAACGCCATCGTGGCCGGGGCTGACTTTGCCGAGATGGCGAAGAAGTTCTCCACCGACGGCAGCGCATCGCGCGGCGGCCAGTTGCCGTGGGTAGGACCCGGCTCGTTCGTCAAAGAGTTTGAGGATGCCGCCTACGCATTGAAGAAGGGCGAAATATCGAAACCCGTGCTTTCGCCCTACGGCTACCACATCATTAAGATGACCGACCGCAAACCGCTCGACCCGTACGACACGCTCAAGACGGAAATCTACGCGATGCTCAAAAGGCAGAACATCGACGAGGCTTCTGCCGAGCAGCGCATAAAGAAAATCGTGGACGCGTCGAACGGTCGGCTGACGCGCGAGGCTGTACTCGACAGCGTGATGAACGCCAACATTACCGACAACCTTGAACTGCGTTACCTCATTCAGGAATACCACGACGGACTGTTGCTCTACGAAGTGAGCAAACGTCAGGTGTGGGACGTGGCTTCGGCCGACACCGAGGGCTTGGAGAAGTGGTACAAGGCGCACAAGGACACCTATGCTTGGAAAGAACCTCACTTCAAGGGTTTCGTGTTCCACTGCAAGAACGCCAAGGATGCCAAGGCTGTGAAGAAACTTCTCCGCAAGAACGCCGACGGCGACTGGCGCAAGCTCGTGAAGGAGCAGTTCAACAAGGACAGTGTGACGGTTTCGGTGAGCGGTCCCTACCTTTGCGCAAAGGGCGAAAACCGTTTCGTGGACCTGTATGCGTTCAAAGCAACCGATGCCAAGGTGAAAACTCCCAAGGGCTATGCGCTGACCGACGTGAGCGGCAAGGTGCAGAAGCAACCAAAGTCGTACCTCGACGCAAAGGCGCAGGTAACGGCCGACTACCAAGCGGAGTGCGAAAAGCAGTGGGTGGAGAAACTGCGCAGCCAGTTCCCGTTCTCAGTGGACGAGGAGGTGCTGAAAACAGTCAAGTAAGAGCGTCCGTCCGCAGCGTTACACAAAATTGAAGCATTGACAACAGCGAATTTAGCATGAAGAAAATCCTCAGTATGTTGCTTGGGCTTGCGCCGGTCTTTGCCGTGGCGCAAACCAATGTGGTTGACCAGGTGATCTGGGTGGTGGGCAACGAGCCTATACTCCTTTCCGACGTGGAAGAGACCCGCATCAGCAGCGAAGCCTACGGGCAACCCATGGACAATCCCTATTGCACCATCCCCGAACAGATAGCCATCAGCAAATTGTTTGTGCATCAGGCCGAACTCGACAGCGTGAACATCAGCGAGTCCGACGTGATACGCGGCGTGGACAACCGCATCAGCGACTATATCACGATGTACGGCTCGCGCGAAGCGTTGGAACAGATGTCGGGCCGCAGCATAGCCCAAATGCGCGAGAACCTTAAAAAGCAGTACCGCGAGCAGATGATGACCGAGGAGGTGCGCCGCAATCTTGCCAAGGAGGTAAAGGTAACGCCCGCCGAGGTGCGCGAGTACTACAAGAACGTGCCTGAGGACAGCATCCCGTTCATTCCCACGCAGGTGGAGGTGCAGATTATCACGTCTACGCCCGAAGCCTCGCGAGCCGAGGTGGAACGCATTGAGGAGCAGCTCCGCGACTTCGCCCGCCGTGTGAATAGCGGCGAGGCCGAGTTTTCAACGCTCGCCAAGTTCTACTCTGAGGACGGCTCCGCGCGTAACGGCGGTGAACTCGGATATTCGGGCCGCAACCAGTGGGTGCCGGAGTTTGCCAACGTGGCTTTCTCGCTCAGCGACCCCAAAAAGGTGTCTAAGATTGTGCGCACGGAATACGGCTACCATATCATACAGCTCATTGACAAGAAGGGCGACAAAATCAACGTGCGCCACATTCTCCTCAAACCGCGCATAGAGGACGAGACTTTCAAGAAATGCATTGACCGCCTCGACTCCATCGCCGACGACATCAAGGGCGGAAAGTTTACGTTCGACGCGGCCGCCCAGGCTCTGTCCGATGACAAGGACACCCGCAACAACCGCGGACTTATGGCCAACGTAAATCAGCAAACCGGCGTGGTAAGTTCACGTTTCGAAATGAAAGACCTGCCGCAAGACGTGGCAAAGGTGGTAGACACGCTCAAAGTGGGCGAAATGTCGCGCGCATTCCGCATGACCAACGCCAAAGGGCAGGAGGTGTGCGCTCTCGTCCTGCTCAAGAACCGTATCGACGGGCACCGGGCCAGCATGACGGAAGACTTCCAGACACTCCGCGAGGCCGTGGTCGAGAAGCGGAGCGAGGAAAAGATAGAGCAGTGGATACAAGAAAAAATAAAAACCACCTATGTGCGCATCAGTCCAGAGTGGCGCAACTGCAACTTCAAGTACAAGGGGTGGATAAAGCAATAAGTCCCATGTGCTGCACTGTTTGAACGGCCTCGGGCGGTTCAAGCAGTGTAAGCGTTTTTACCCAAAACAACCTGTTATCATGAAATCCTTTGCCGTTAGGCTCTTCTCCCTTACGTTTTTCGCTGCCATCGTCTGCGTGGCTCTTAGCTCGTGCGGCGGCGACCGCACCCGCGTTGTCAACGGACACAAGTTCGTTGACCTCGGACTGCCCTCGGGCCTGCTTTGGGCCGAAACCAATGTCGGGGCAAAGACACCTCAGGACGCTGGCGAGTATTTCTCGTGGGGCGAAACGGAAACTAAGGAGAAATATTCGCGCGAGAATGCCCTGTGGTTCAAAAAAGAGCATAAGGGCGACCTAACCGCTTCCGAGGACGTCGCCTCCGCCAAATGGGGCGACGGGGCGAGAATGCCGACGAAGAAAGAGTTTGACGAACTCAGCTCGTCGAAGTACTGCATTTGGGAGTGGACAACTGTCAATGGCGTGGTCGGTTTCAAGGTGATTTCCAAGGCAAACGGCAATTCCATCTTCCTGCCCGCCGCCGGCTGCCGCTTTGGCAAGGACACGGGCTACTACGGCAACTTTGGTTACTACTGGACCTGCACGCCCACTGCCCAGACCAACACTGCCCAGTGCTGCCATTTCTTCCAGGACTACCACAACGTGGACGGCCACAACCGCAGCATCGGGCGCAGTGTCCGGGCCGTGGCCGACTGATGCTGAGTTAGTTCCGCATCTTCACACTAACGCATCCCCTGCGCCCCGTCTTGCGCAGGACGAAAAGAGACCTCTTCGTGAACAAACGACTCCTTATATACACTCTGCTCTTCTCCGTGGCGGCCTGCATGGTTTGCGCCGCCGCCGGCATCGTTCCGCAAAAGAAGAAGCGGCAGAAGACGACCGACGAGCGCATTGTGCTGAAACACGCCGACAACCTGCGTTTCGACGAAGCCGAGATGAACGGCGCGCAACGCCTTAGCGGACACGTCGTGCTGAGCCATGCCGGCATGGTGATGCATTGCGACAGCGCGGTGCTGTACGAGAGTTCGCAAACGTTCGACGCTTTCGGCAAGGTCAACATTGTGCAGGGCGACACCCTCACGCTCAAAGGCGAACGCCTCCATTACGACGGCGAGACGCAGATAGCCGAGATGCGCCACAACGTGGTGATGACCCACCGCAAGCAGGTGCTGAAAACCGACAGCCTCAACTACGACCGCCTCTACAACACGGGATACTATTTCGAGGGCGGCCAGCTCGTTGACGGCCAGAACAACCTCACCTCCGACTGGGGCGAATACCACACCGACACGCGCAAAGCCCTCTTCAACTACAACGTAGAACTGAAAAGTCCCAAGTTCCGCCTCCTCACCGACACGCTCCACTACGACACCCAGACCAAGTGGGCCGAAGTGGTGGGCAAGTCGAACATCTACTCCGGGGCAGATATCATCTACACCGAACACGGTTTCTACAACTCCCAGACCGAGCGCGTCCGCCTCTTCGAAGGCACGAAAGCCTTCGGCCGCGACCGGGTGATGCAGGGCGACACCGTCTACTACGACAAGGCAACGGGCGTGATGGAAGCGTTCCACAACGTGTCGTGCGAGGACACGAAAAACAAGAACATCCTTACAGGCGACTACGCCTGGTACAACGAGCAGACGGGCGAGGCCATGGCCACCAAGCGCGCCCTTGCCCGCGACTTCTCGCAGGGTAAGGACACCCTCTACGTTCATGCCGACACGTTGCGTATGTTCAGCTACAACCTCAACACCGATTCGCTCTATCGTGTGCTTCACGGCTACTTCCATGCCCGTGCCTACCGCACCGATATGCAGATGGTGGCCGATTCACTCGTCTTCTCAACCCGTCTGAAAAAGGTGACGCTCTACCGCGACCCTATCGTGTGGAGCGATAACCGCCAGATAGTGGGCGAGGAGATAAACGCTTTTCTGAACGACTCCACGGTCGATTCCATTTACGTAGACCGTCAGGCAATGACCGTCGAGATGGTCGATTCCACCCACTTCAACCAAGTGGCCTCGCAGCAGATGCGTACCTACTTCGACAAGGAAGGCAACGTCCGCGAGAACCGCGCCATCGGCAACGTGCGGGTGGTGAACTACCCCCTCGAACGCGACAGCACCATTCTCTACCAGAATTATGTAGAGACGGCGCAAGCCCGGATGTTCATGGAAAACCGCAAAATGTCCAAGATATGGGCGCCCGCCTCGCACGGCTATTTCTACCCCTTAGGTCTGGCGCCGAAGGACCGCACCGAACTTGAGGGCTTTGCGTGGTTCGACTATATCCGTCCTCTCTCGCCCGACGACGTATTCAACTGGCGGGGCAAAAAGGCCGGCACGGCTCTCAAAGCCTCCGTTCGCCGAGAAGCCCCGTTGCAGAAACTCTGATTGCGGCTTGTCCTGCAATTTATCTCCTCAGTACTTATTCCCCATACAATCTAATGCGTAGCCGCACTCTTTGCGGCGATACCTATATATTATATGAGTGACATTATCCATTTGCTCCCCGACTCCGTGGCCAACCAGATTGCGGCCGGCGAAGTCATCCAGCGTCCGGCCTCCATCATCAAGGAACTGGTGGAGAACTCGCTCGATGCCGGGGCCACCCACATTCAGGTGGTGGTCGAGGATGCCGGGAAGTCGCTCGTCCAGGTAATCGACAACGGAAAGGGAATGAGTTCCACCGACGCGCGCCTGTCGTTTGAGCGTCACGCCACGTCGAAAATTCGTCAGGCCACCGACCTCTTCTCGCTCTGCACTATGGGTTTCCGCGGCGAAGCCCTGGCCTCGATAGCCGCCGTGGCGCAGGTGGAACTCCGCACCCGTCAGGAGGGTGCGGACCTCGGCACTGTCATCAACATCGAAGGCTCGCGCGTGGTGCGCCAAGAGCCGGGGGCTTGTCCCGTGGGGGCAAACTTCTGCGTGCGCAACCTTTTCTTCAACATACCCGCGCGCCGCAAGTTCCTCAAGTCCAACCAGACGGAACTCTCAAACATCCTTGCCGAATTTGAACGCATTGCCCTCGCACACCCCGAAACGGCGTTTACGCTGCGTTCCGACGGCAATGTCGTTCTCGAACTCCCCAAGGGAAATTTCCGCCAGCGCATTGTCGGCATCTTCGGCCGGCGCATCGACAGCCAGCTTGTCCCCATCGAGGTAAGCACCACGCTCGTGCGCATCAAGGGCTTCGTTGGCATGCCCTCGGCGGCCAAAAAGAAAAACGCCCACCAGTACCTTTTTGTCAACGGGCGGTTCATGCGCCACCCGTATTTCACCAAGGCCATCCTCATGGCCTACGAGCGGCTCATCGCCGACGGACTGCAAATACCGTATTTCGTCACGTTCGAGGTAGAACCCTCGCGCATCGACGTGAACATCCACCCGACAAAGACCGAGATTAAGTTCGAGGACGACCAAGCCATTTTCCAAATCCTCATGGCCACCGTCCGCGAGGCCTTGGGCAAGTTCGGCGCAGTGCCGGCCCTCGATTTCGACACCGAGGCACGTCCCGACATCCCCACTTTCAACCCCGACAGTTCCGCCCCCAGCTACATCGCTCCGCCGAAGGTGCATATCAACACGTCGTACAACCCCTTTGAACAGGGGCATTCCTCCTCGGCCCGCCCGGTCGCCAGCCATGCTCCCGCGTCCGCGCCCATCGATTGGCAGAGCGTGTACGACAACGCCTTGAAAAACGATGCCTCGCCCGTCCATGCCGGCAACGACACCGCCGACGCATCCGGCGAGTTCGAGATAGCGAGCAGCTACAACGGGGAAACCGCCTCGGCCTCTGTGGACAAAACAGCCGAAGCCGGCTTGTTCGGAGCGGAAACCCCAGCCGATGTGGAAGACTTCCTGAGCAAAAAGGACTATATGCAGGTGCGCGGCCGCTACATCGTCACCCCTTTGCCCTCAGGCCTGGCCCTCATCGACCAGCACCGCGCCCACGTCCGCATACTCTACGACCGCTATATGCGCCAGCTCGCCGAGAAGAAGGCCCCCACGCAGCGGCTCCTCTTCCCCGAGACGTTCGCCGTTTCGCCCGCCGAGGACGTGGCCGCCCAACGCCTCCTTCCGCAGCTTGCCGAGGTGGGCTTCGAAATAGAAAGCCAAGGCAACGGCGAGTATTCCGTCACCGGCGTGCCGCTCGACACCGAAGGCATTGCGCCCCAAAGCCTCTTGGAATCCATACTGAGCGATGCCGTCACCGGCCAGGCCGACGTGCAGCAGAGCGTGGGCCACGTCATCGCCCTCGCCTTGGCCCGCCGCGTGGCCTTGCCCGTGGGGCAGTGCCTCGGCACGGACGAAATGCGCGCCCTTGTGCAGCAGCTCTTCGCCACCGCCTCGCCCAACTACACCCCAAACGGGCAGCCCGTTCTAACAATAATTAATCCCGAAACGCTGTTGTAAACACGCAGGAAACGCTCTTTGCCGTTCAAAAATGAGCGTTGCAGATAGCAAAATCGGTGATTTTTATGAGAAAACCAAAGTTTATCTTTAAAAAACTTGCAAGCATTTAGTTCTTGTTCTTAATTTTGCGGTCAAGTGTAGGAGCGTGGAGACGGTGTGAGCCGTGAAGCGGCCTCTTGCAGAAGCATAGAATTAAACAAACAATTTATAGTATCAAATCTTCTTAGTTATGAGAAAATTAATGATGGCACTCGCCTTTGCAGGTCTCGCATCGACCGCAACAGGCATGGCGCAGGAAACAGAAGTTCCCGTTAAGAAGTACAGCGTAGCTACCAACTCTTTCTGGGCTAACTGGTTTATCAGCGCAGGTATCTCCGGCAACGCTTACTACTCTTCGCAGGAGCAGCACGGCATGAGCAAGAACCCGTTCAGCGATGAGCGCGGTACGCTTGGCTTCACCGTAGCAATCGGCAAGTGGTTCACTCCGGGCATCGGTCTTCGCACGAAGTTCGACGGTGTTTGGGGCAAGACTGTAAACAGCTCTTCGAACCATCCCCTTTTCGCAAGCGTTAACCTCCACGAGGACGTAATGTTCAACCTCTCCAATATGTTCTGCGGCTACAACGAGAAGCGCGTTTGGAACTTCATTCCCTACGTAGGTATCGGTTGGATTCGCAACGCAGACAAGAGTGGTTCTGACGATATCTCTTACCACTTCGGTTTGTTGAACAACTTCCGCGTAAGCAGCCGCTTCCAGATTTTCCTCGACGTGAACGCAGCCGCTTTTGAGGGCGATATCGACAATGGTGCAAACGACCACTTCGCAAGCTACGGCAAGTACACTCTTCGCCACTGGGACAAGACCGTGAGCGTAGACCTCGGCGTTACTTACAACCTCGGCAAGCACACTTGGAGCAAGGTGCCCGACGTGGATGCCCTCATGGCTATGAACAAGGAGCAGATGGATGCCCTCAACCAGTCGCTCAAGGAGCAGCAGGACGAGAACGCACGTCTCCGCGATATGCTGGCTAACGCCAAGAACCAGCCCGTTGTTCAGCAGCAGACTACTAAGGAACTCGTTGGTACGTCTTCGAGCGTATTCTTCAACATCAACTCCGACAAGGTGGCCAGCCGCAAGGACCTCGTTAACGTGAAGGAACTCGCTGAGTACGCTAAGGCTAACAACTCTAAGATTGTTGTTACTGGCTACGCCGACAGCAAGACAGGTTCTGCCGCTTACAACCAGCAGCTCTCTCAGAAGCGTGCTGAAACGGTTGCTAACGAACTCGTTAAGATGGGCGTTAACCGCGACAACATCATCACTGAGGCTAAGGGTGGCGTAGAGAACCTCTCTCCGTTCTCTTACAACCGTCGCGCTACTGTGAAGATTCAGTAATGCCACGAGCATATTGAAATATTTCAGGTTTTTAGTAAAGGCGTGTCCTAAGCAATTGGGACACGCCTTTTTTGCGCCCCGCCCGAGGCGGCGGCAAGGCTATTTGCCTATCTTTGCAGCATGAAATTGCCCGAAACCATTCAACCCTCGCAGCCGCGTCCCAAAGCCGAGGTGCGGCTCGACGCCAACGAGTCGCCTTTCAACACGGCCTACAACGAATATCCCGATGCCGACTGCCTTTCCGCACTCAAAAGGGAGTGGGGGAAGCACGAGCGCATCCCCGAGAGCTGCATCTACTTTTGCCACGGCACGGAACAGGCCGTCGACCTGGTCATGCGAGCCTTTGCCCTGCCCGGGCGCGACAGCGTGGCGGCCGCCGAACCCACACGGGGCGTCTACCGCCGCCGGGCTATGGTCAACCGCCTCGAATACCGCGAAGCCCCGTTGCGCACGGACGATTTCGCGTTCCAGGCCGAGGCGTTGCTCAACGTGGTGAGCGACTCTACGCAACTCATCTTCCTCTGTTCGCCAAACTCCCCCACGGGCAACCTGCTCAACGCCGCCGAGGTGGAGGCCGTGCTGCAACTCTTCGACGGCTATGTGGTGGTCGACGAGTCGTACATCGACTTTTGCCCCCAGCACACCGTGGTCGGATTGCTCAACAAATACCGCAACCTCATCGTCCTGCGTTCGTTCTCTCACGGATGGTCGGCAGCCGGACTGCGGTTGGCGGCCGTCGTGGCCCGTCCCGAAACGATTGCCGAGATAGAGAAGGTGGGCTTTACCCATCCCCTGAGCGTCTGCGTGGCGCGCGCCGCCATGCAGATGGTGCAGCAGCGCCTCGACGCCGACAAGTGGGTGCGCCAGATACTTGAGGAGCGCACCAAGGTGGCGCTCGCCCTCCGCGTCCTCCCCGAGGTGCAGGGCATCTACCCGTCCGACGCCAACTTCCTGCTTGTCCGGTTTACCGACAGCGAGGCCGTCTACCAGTATCTCCTGCAAAACGGCATCGCCGTGCGCCCCGCTTGCGGCTGCCTGCGCATCACCATCGGTTTGCCCTCGCAAAACTCCGCCCTCCTCGGACTTCTGCGCCGCCGCGTCGAACGGTAGACGAACGGATGCGCCTTGTACTCGCCGCAGTCCCCGTGCCGGCCGTTCGCGCCACGGGGCTTGTTGATAAATACTTGGCAAGCGACACATTGAATACTTGCCAAGAAGCAGATTGAATACTTGGCAAGGAGCAGATTGAATACTTGCAAGTATTCGTTGACAAGTTCGGAGATAAATTTCACTACCCCGGGGGTAGAAACGGCCACTCCGCAGGAAATTTCAACACACCCTTGCATACCATGGCCAGGGGCGTATATTTCGCCTCTAAGCCCGTTTGCCCCGTCTGCCGCCCCGTGGATTTTTACAGTCGGACGGCACCCCCTAAAGAGCGCAGAGAGCCTTAAAAAGCCCTTTGCGCTCATTTTTTGTGCTAAAACGGGGCAGAAAAGCCACTGTGCCGCACTGCCAAGAACAAAGAAAGTCCTAAATTTGCTGCTAAAGAGAAACGAAAAATCAACAAAACACATACAATGACAGAAGAAGACGACAGAATAATAAAGGTCAATATTGAGGAAGAAATGAAGTCCTCCTATATTGACTATTCAATGTCTGTAATCGTGGCCCGCGCCCTGCCCGACGTGCGCGACGGCTTCAAGCCCGTGCACCGCCGTATCCTCTACGACATGATGGAGCTGGGCATCACCCACAACAAACCTACGAGAAAATCCGCCCGCGTGGTCGGCGACGTACTTGGTAAGTACCACCCCCACGGCGACAGTTCCGTATACGGCGCGCTGGTTCGCCTGGCCCAGCCCTGGAATATGCGCTACACCCTCGTTGAGGGCCAGGGCAACTTCGGTTCGATGGACGGCGACTCCGCGGCCGCCATGCGTTACACCGAGGCACGCCTCTCCCCCGAGGGCGAGGCTATGATGCAGGATATCGAGAAGGAAACGGTGGACATGGACCGCAACTTCGACAACACGCGCGACGAGCCCAGCGTGATGCCTACGCGCATCCCCAACTTCCTCGTGAACGGCGCGAGCGGCATCGCCGTCGGCATGGCCACCAATGTGCCTACCCACAACCTCGGGGAAGTAATCGACGGGTGCGTAGCCTATATTGACAACCCCGAAATCACGACCGATGAACTCATGCAGCATATCAAGGCCCCCGACTTCCCCACGGGCGGCTACATCATGGGTTTGCAGGGCGTGCGCAGCGCGTATGAGACCGGTCGAGGCCGCGTTATCATGCGCGCAAAGACCGACATCGAGAGCGGTCCGCAGCACGACACCATCGTCGTCTCCGAACTCCCCTACGGGCTCAACAAGGAAGAACTCGTGAAGTTCATCGGCCAGCTCGCCGCCGAGAAGCGCATTGAGGGCATCTCGAACGTCAACGACGAGAGCGACAAGGACGGTATGCGCATCGTCATCGACGTGAAGCGCGACTTCAACGCCAACGTCGTGCTCAACAAACTCTTCAAAATGACCGCGTTGCAAACGTCGTTTGCCGTGAACTGCATTGCCCTTGTGCACGGCGCGCCCCGTCTGCTCACGCTCAAGGACTGCATACGCTACTTCGTGGAACACCGCCACGAGGTGGTTATCCGCCGCACAAACTACGACCTGCGCAAGGCACAGGAACGCGCCCATATCCTCGAAGGCCTCATCATCGCCTCCGACAACATCGACGAAGTGGTGCGCCTCATCCGCGCCTCGAAAACGCCTCAGGCAGCCATCGAGGCCTTGAAGGAACGCTTCGGCCTGGACGACATTCAGGCAAAGGCCATCGTCGATATGCGCCTTGCCCAGCTCACCAACATACAGCAGGAAAAACTCCACGAGGAGTACGACGAGATAGAACGACGCATTGCCTACTACGAGCAGATACTCAGCGACGACGAACTCTGCCGCAAGGTTATCAAGGACGAACTCATCGAGGTTAAGGAGAAGTACGGCGACCCCCGCCGCACGGAGATTTGCCTCTCGTCCACAGAGTTCAACCCCGAGGACTTCTACTCCGACGACGAGGTGGTCATCACCATTTCGCACCTCGGCTACATCAAGCGCACGCCCCTCAACGAGTTCCGCGCACAGGGACGCGGCGGCGTGGGAGCCAAGGGCGGCAGCACCCGCGACTCCGACTTCATCGAGTACATCTACCACGCCACGATGCACAACACCATGCTGTTCTTCACCGCCAAGGGCCGTTGCTACTGGCTCAAGGTGTACGAAATCCCCGAAGGGGCGAAGAACGCCAAGGGACGTGCCATCCAGAACATGCTCAACATTGAGCCCGACGACAGCATCAACGCTTGCCTCCACATACGCAAGCTGGCCGACGCCGACTTCTGCAGCTCGCACTACGTGATGTTCTGCACCAAGCAGGGCGTAATCAAGAAAACGTGCCTCACAGACTACTCCCGTCCGCGCGCCAACGGCGTGAACGCCATCAACATCCGCGAGGACGACAAGGTGGTGAGCGTAGTACTGACCAACGGCTCCGACGAAATAATCATCGCCAACCGCAACGGCCGCGCCATCCGCTTCAACGAGAACACCGTCCGCGCCATGGGCCGTACGGCCACCGGCGTGCGAGGCATGCGTCTCGACGAGGACGGAACGGACGAGGTTGTAGGCATGATTTGCGTAAACGACCCCGAAAAGGAGACCGTTCTCGTAGTGAGCGAACACGGCAAGGGCAAGCGTTCGCGCGTTGACGACTACCGCGTGACCAACCGCGGCGGAAAGGGCGTGAAGACGCTCAATATCACCGAGGAAACCGGCAAGGTGGTGGCCATCAAGGCCGTGACCGACGACGAGGACCTCATGATTATCAACAAGAGCGGCATCACCATCCGCCTCCGCATGACCGACGTGAGCATCCTGGGCCGCGTGGCGCAGGGAACTCGCCTCATCGACCTCAAGAAACGCAACGACTCCATCTCGAGCGTCTGCCTCGTGCCTACCGACGACGAGGAAGAAGCCGAACCCGTAGAGGGCGAACAGACGGAGGGCGAAGCACCCGCCGACGGCACGCAGCCCGCGGCTGAGGAACAGGCCGCCGCGACCGACGCTCCCGCCGACGGCAGTGAAGAATAAACAAGGACGGCCGGCAACGGGGAATGCCTAAAACGAACTGCATATCCCCGTGCCGCCCGTTCCCACATAAAGGAAACTGAAAAACCAGAATGGCATGAAAAAGTTATTTTTGTTAGCTGCCGTGCTTCTTGCAGGCATAGGCACGGCCAACGCCCAGTCCGACCAGCACATCGGCTCGTACAAAGCCAACGACATGGTACGCCGGGCAGACAACCTCCTTGGCAAGCGCGACTCCGAGTCGTTCGCTGCCGCGCAGAAGCTCCTCAGCGATGCCGAGGCACAGCTCCAAACCGACATCGACAAGGCCAAGGCCGACGGCAAGACCGACAAGCTCGCGTTGCTCTACTTGCAGAACGCTACCTTGCAGGGCAAACTGCTCAACCCCATCCTCAGCAACGCCTCGTCGGGCATACCGTTCGACACCTTGCAGTTCTGCCAGCGCGTGGACAACGCCACCGAGTCGTTCAGCAACGCCGCTTACTACAACAAGCAGCCCAACGCCAAGGGCAAGGTAAAGGAAGACATCTTCGTGTCGATGCAGACAAAGTTCGGCGTGCTTCAGATGCTCACCTACTACTACAACTGCGCCACATTCATGGACGCAATGGGCAAGAAGCAGGAGAGCCTCGACTACTTCCAGAAGTACGTTGACCTGCCCGCCAAGAGCGCGGCTTTCACCCAGCAGGAGGGCGACTCCATCTACAGCGCCAACGCCAAGTACTACACCCTGGCACGCTTCAACCTGGCTCTGCAAAACTACAACATCAAGAACTACGAGCAGGCCGTTAAGTGCGCTGACGCAGCCATCAAGGTGACTACCGACTCCACCAATCTCCACGACCTCTACCTTATCAAAATCAACGCCTACGGCGAACTGAAAGACTCCACTTCGTGGCAGAAATCCATTGTCGAGGCCTACGAGGCAACGGGCAAGGAGAGCTTCATGCAGAACCTCATCTACTACTATGTCCAGAGCAACAAGGTGGACGAGGCTACGGCACTCACCAACCAGCTTGTGACCCAGAACCCCGACAGCAAGATGGCCTGGTACATCAAGGGCGCAATCGAGCTGAACGTAAAGAAGGACTACAAGGCAGCCGTGGAGAGTTGCGACAAGGCACTCGCCATTGACCCCGATTTCAAGGATGCCCTCTTCAACAAAGGCACGGCCTACATCAACGACATCTACGACCAAACGCACTCCGGCAAGTCCAAGTTTAAGTATGTCGGCACCAACCGCCGCATCACCGGCAAGACTTCCGACGGCTCGTACCAGCGCGAAAAGGCCATCTACGAAAAGGAACTCAAAGAAGCCCGCAGCTACTACGAGAACGCCCTGACGTGTATGGAACGTGTGCGCGAACTCGATCCCGAAAACGCAAAGCGCTGGGCGCCCTCGCTCCAGATGATTTACAGCGCACTTGGCAACACCGCAAAAGCCAAGGAGATGGACGACCTCCTCGACGCTGCCAACCAGGCTGCGCAAGAGCAATAGACCCCACCGGGACAATAGTCCTTGACCCATAAAAAGCAATAGAGCATTTCGGCCTACGGAGTGCTCTATTGCTGAATTTTGCCGCACACGCCCTTCACGAACGGGCGCACACGGCGGACGCATCAACCAGTAACATCGAAATTCATGAAACGACTCCTTATGTCCCTCTGTCTCGCGGCCGCGCTTCCCTGCCTTGCGCAGAAAGCGTTTAAGCCCGTGACCGAGGCGTTGAAACAAAAGAACTATAAGGAAACAATCACCCAGGTGGAGAAACTCCGCGCCGACTCGCTCTATCGCGACAACGTGAAGCTCTGCCTTTACAGCATCGACGCAAACCGCGCCCTCAACGACGCGGAAAACACCAAGATTTACCTGAAACAAGCGTGCGACACAGCCGCCCTTTTCTCCACCACTCGCCAAATACTCCGCGAGGCACTGCGCATAGACTCCGTCGAGGCCGCACTGCAGAACGAGCAAGGAAAAAAGCCCCGGCAGGAACGCCTGACCGTGGAGCTCGCTAAGCGTTACTTCCCCAACATCCTCGCCGCCTCGCGCTTTTATTACTACAAGAAAAACTACGCCGAGGCCATGAACTACCTCGACATGGCCCTGCAACTCCCCCTTACATCCCTCGGACGCAAAGCCGCTCTCCCCACGGCCAACGACACCGCCTACGCCGCCATGTACGTGGTGAGCGCATACGAGAGCCAAAACTACGCCGCCGTGCACCGCTACGACAGCCTCGCGCTTACGATGAAAGCCGCCCGTCCCGTCATCCTCACAACCCTCGTCCAGACCGCCCAAGCCGAAAAGGACGATGCCGCCTACCAGCGGTGGCTTACGCAGGGTTGGCTCGAATATCCCAAGGACGTGCGGTTCTTCACCCAATTGGCTGACTATTACAACACCAAGCGGCAGTACGGCGAAACCATCCGTCTCGCCTCCCGCCAATTGCAGGTAGACAGTCTCTCAGCCATGGCGCACTACGCCCGGTGCGTGGCCTGCTACGAGCTGCAGCGTTACGATAGTTGCGTGGCAAGTGCCGCCGAGGTGATGCGCCTCGATACCGCCAACGCCCAAGCCTACTACTATTCCGGAGCGTCGCGACTGGCACAGGCCGAAGCGTTCATCCTGCCCGCAAAACCAGCCTCGCGGGCCTATAAAGCCGCATTCGAACAACGGCAGCAAATATACCAGCTCGCCGAAACCGCCCTGGAAACCTACCGCGCCCGTTGCCCCGAAGAGCAAAAGCTCTGGGCACCCCTGCTCTACAAAGTATACCTTGCCCTAAACCGAGGCAAAAAATTCGCCGAGATTGAGGCGGTGGTTAATAAGTAGGGCCGAAGCGACTTACGCAGAGGCGCGCCGTATTCCCACAACAAAAAGTAACCCCCAATACCCATGCTAAAAGAATTCGTAATATCCCAGCTCCTCAACGACGAGGAATGGAACGTATATATAAAGTCGCCCGAAACTTACAACCTCCACGCCGAAGCATTCGAAGGCGAGCCGGTGGAAATACTGCGCCGCGCCATCGAAAAGGGAATGGAGGAAGAAGCCGACGAGGTGAACGCCATCACGGCCAATCCCGAAGTGCCTACGTTCCGCAACACCGTGGTGGCACTCTCAAACAGCGGAGCGGCCCTCGAACGGGCTACGTCCGTGATGTACAACCTGCTAAGCGCAGAGACGAGCGACGAACTCGACGCTTTGGCCAACGAAATGGCTCCCGCACTTTCCGAGCACGGCAACAACATCATGCTCAACGAGCAACTGTACGCCCGTGTGAAGCACGTGCGCGACAATGAAGGCGGCCGCCTCACGGGAGAGGACAAAATGCTCCTCGACAAGCTCTATGAGAGCTTTGAACGCTCCGGCGCCACGCTCAACGCCGCGGACAAGGAAAAGTTTCGCGAACTCACCAAGCAACTCTCCGAGCAGACGCTACTTTTCTCGCAAAACTTGCTGAAAGAGACCAACAGCTTCTTCCTGCACATCACCGACGAGGCGGAACTTGAAGGACTGCCCGAAATTCACCGTCAGGCAGCCGCCGAGGAAGCAAGCGGCCGAGGGCTTGAAGGCTGGGTGTTCACCCTACACGCCCCGAGCTACGGGCCGTTCATGATGTACGCCGCTTGCCGCCGCCACCGCGAAACGCTCTACAAAGCCTACAATAGCCGTGCCACGAAGGACAACGCCAACAGCAACTTCGGCATTGTGCAGCGCATCGTCGACCTGCGCCGCGAGGTGGCGCAACTGCTGGGCTACGAAGACTATGCCGAATATGCCCTGAAACGCCGCATGGCCGAGAACGCCCACAACGTCTACGCCCTGCTCGACGACCTTATCAGCAACTACCTCAATCGGGCTAAGGGCGAGGTGGCCGAGGTGGCTGCCCTTGCCAAGCAAACCGAGGGCGACGCGTTCGAGCTGCAGCCTTGGGACTTCTCCTATTACAGCCAAAAGCTCAAAAAGCAGCTCTACGACTACGACCCCGACATGTTGCGCCCCTACTTTGAACTCTCACGGGTGAAGCAAGGCGTGTTCGGCCTGGCCGGACGGCTCTACGGCGTGACGTTCGAGGAGAACAAGCACGTTGCCGTCTACCAGGACGACGTGACCGCCTACAACGTCTACGACGCGCAGCACCGCTACCTCGCCATCCTCTTCCTCGACTTCTTCCCCCGCGCCTCGAAAAAGGGCGGCGCATGGATGACCGACTACCGGGCGGAGCATTGCGACTGCGAGGCGGCCGCCGAAGTGACCCCCGAAAACTCAATGCGCCCCGTTGTGAGCGTGACGACCAACTTCACCAAGCCCACAGCCGACAAGCCCGCCCTGCTCACCCTCGGCGAGGTGCAGACGTTCCTCCACGAGTTCGGCCACGCCCTGCACGGCATTTTCGCCATGACGCGCTACGCCGCTCTGAGCGGCACGAACGTCTATTGGGATTTTGTGGAACTCCCCTCCCAATTTATGGAGAACTACGCAGTAGAACCCGATTTTTTGGCTACATTTGCTTATCACTATCAGACGGGCGAACCCCTCCCTGCCGACTTCATTGAGCGCATACGCAAGAGCCGCACTTTCCAAGCCGCCTACGCCTGCATCCGCCAGGTGTCGTTCGGGCTGCTCGACATGGCTTACTACACGCTTCGTAAGCCTTTCGAAGGCAGCGTCAAGGCATTCGAGGACAAGGCGTGGAGCCGCGTGCAACTGCTCCCCACGGTGGCCGGAAGTTGCATGACCACGCAGTTTGGCCACATCATGTCGGGCGGATACGCCGCCGGCTACTACAGCTACAAGTGGGCCGAGGTGCTGGACGCCGATGCCTTTGCGCAGTTCAAGCAGCACGGCATATTCAACGGCGAGGTGGCGGCAAGTTTCCGCGACAACGTGCTCTCGCGCGGCGGCACGGAGCATCCCATGACCCTCTACAAGCGTTTCCGCGGCCAGGAGCCTACGCTCACGGCACTCTTGCAACGCGACGGCATCAACCAACCGGCGCACTGAAAGCACAACAGACAAACGAAGCACATACACATGGCCAGCACATTGACAAAATCAGAATTGCTCGACCGCCGCTATCTGAGGATGGCGCGCATTTGGGCTGAAAACTCCTACTGCACTCGCCGTCAGGTGGGCGCGCTCATCGTGAAGGACAAAATGATTATCAGCGACGGCTACAACGGCACGCCCTCCGGCTTTCCCAACGTGTGCGAGGGAGCGGACGGACTGACCCTGCCCTACGTGCTTCACGCCGAGGCCAACGCCATCACGAAGATTGCACGCTCGGGCAACAACTCCGACGGAGCCACGCTCTACGTGACCGACGCTCCCTGCATTGAATGCTCCAAACTCATCATTCAGGCCGGCATCAAGCGCGTGGTCTACGCACGCAGCTACCGGCTGACCGACGGCATCGACCTTCTTGCAGAAGCCGGCATCGAGATAGTGCACATTGAAGACCTTGGCTGACACGCCCGTTTCGTTATTCCCTTTCTCACCCCAAACAGAATGATCAAGCACAACAAAAACCGCTTCATGCCCCTCATGGTGTCGCTGGGCGTGGTTGTCGGCATATTGCTGGGCAGTTTCTTCGCAAACCATTTCTCCGGAAACCGCCTTAGCATCATCAACAATTCGAGCAACAAAATCCTCGACCTCTTCCACCTCATCGACGACCAGTATGTCGACACCGTAGACATACCCAACCTCGTTGAGGAGTCGCTCCCTCAGATACTCAAAGAACTCGACCCCCATTCCACCTACATCTCCGCCTCGAAGGTGGAGGAGTCCATGCAGGACCTCAAAGGCAGCTTCTCGGGCATTGGCGTGCAATTCACCCTCTACCGCGACACCATCCGCGTGGTCAAGGTGGTTAAGGGCGGACCGTCGGAGAGTGTGGGCTTGCAGGCCGGCGACCGCATCGTCACCATCGACGGCAAAGCCTACGTGGGCGACACCATCACCAACGACGGCGCAATGAGCCGCCTGAAAGGAGCGAAAGGATCGGTGGCGCGCCTCGGCATCAAGCGAGCCGGAAAGGCCAAGCTCCTCTCGTTCAGCGTGAAGCGCGGCGACGTGCCAGTCCGCACGGTAGACGCCGCCTACATGGCCGCACCGGGTGTGGGCTACATCCGCGTAACGAGTTTCGGCGACACCACTTATCCTGAGTTCGTGGCAGCCCTCACCAAGTTGCAGTCGCAGGATTTCAGCAAGCTCATCCTCGACCTCCGCGGCAACCCCGGCGGATATATGGAGACGGCCGTGCAGCTCGCCAACGAGTTTCTGCCCAAAAACTCCCTCATTGTTTATACCAAAGGGCGCAAGTCGCCCCGCAAGGAATACCGCACCGACGGGCGCGGCGCATACCAGAACATCCCCTTGGTGGTGCTTGTGGACGAGACGTCGGCTTCGGCCAGCGAGATTTTCGCCGGTGCCATTCAGGACAACGACCGCGGCACAATCATCGGTCGCCGTTCGTTTGGCAAAGGACTTGTGCAGGTACCCATCGAATTTCCCGACGGCTCTATGCTCAGGCTCACCACGGCGCGCTACTATACGCCGGCAGGCCGCTGCGTGCAGAAGCCCTATAAGCCCGGCGACGAGGAGGACTATGCCGCCGACCTTTTGCTCCGCGCCGAACACGGCGAGTACTACTCCGCCGACAGCATCCGCACCTCGGGCGAGAAGTTCAAGACGCGCCTCGGGCGCACCGTCTACGGCGGTGGCGGCATCGTGCCGGATGTGTTCATCCCGCGCGACACCACGGGCATCACGTCCTACTTCCGCGACGCCTACTTCAACGGCTTGCTCTTCCAGTATGCCTACGACTTTGTGGACAGCAACCGTCAGGCGTTGGGCAAATGCCAGGGCTTGCAGGACGTGGTGGCTTTCTTGAAGACGAAAAACCTCGTGAGCGGCTTCGTAGCTTACGCCGAGCGCAACGGGCTGAAACGCCGCAACCTCATGATTCAGCGTTCGCACAAACTCATTCAGTCCTACGTGTCGTCGGCCATTATCGGCGACGTGCTTGACGACAGCGAGGCGGCCGAATACGTCAACTCCACCGACAAGGCCGTGCAGCGTGCCGTCGGCGTATTGCAGAGCGGGAAGTCGTTCCCAAAGGCCGAGGCATCAAAGGCTCAGGCGTGCGCCCTGTTCCCTGCAAACTGGAACCGTCCGACGTTCCTTAGCCAAAACACATTCTGCCAGCCGCCCCTCTTCCTGCGCACGAATTTTGCCGCAGCTCGTCCCGCAGTACCTTGCCGCCGGGGCGCAACCTTTGCCGTATGCTTGAAAAAGCCGCTCTTCGGAAACATATAAAAGCGAGCCTCGCCGCATTGACCACGGACGAGAAAGCCGCCCTTTCGTTCGAAGTGCTTCAACGCCTCGAACGTACTGAGCAGTTTCGCCGCGCTCGTTGCGTCCTGCTTTTCCACTCCCTGCCCGACGAGGTTCGTACCCACGAGTTTGTGGAGCGGTGGAGCGGCCCGAAGCGGATACTCCTGCCCGTTGTGGTGGGCGATACGCTGAAAGTGGCCGAATACAGCGGCGCAGAGAGCCTCGCAAAGGGCGCGTTCGGAATAGGCGAGCCTACGGGCGAACTTATCAGCGACCCCGCCGATGTGGACTTGGTCGTTGTTCCCGGCGTAGCTTTCGACCGCGAAGGGCACCGCCTTGGACGCGGACGGGGCTACTACGACCGCTTCCTCGCCACGCCCTCGCTGCAAGGTGTCTATAAGATAGGGGTGTGCTTCCCCTGCCAAATGGTCGAAAGTGTCCCCGTGTCGCCGCTCGACGTTTCCATGGACGAGGTAGTGTGCTGACCCAGTCCTTCTGCCTTGTCCGTTTAAGCCATGAAGAATTGATGAAAGAAAATACATCCCCCTACGACAATCTCCTCCTCCGTTTGCCCTCGTTCCCCGACGGGCGCGGACTGCTCACGCTCTGCACGTTGGGGCAGGGTGGGGGACTGCCGTTCGACGTGCAACGCCTGTTCTGGATTACCAACGTGCCGCCCGGCGCCCAGCGCGGAAGTCACTCCCACCGCACTTGCTGGGAACTCCTCGTGGCCGTGAGTGGCTCGTTCCGCGTCAAGGTGGACAACGGCTCTCTCCCCCCGGTCACGTTCACTCTCAGCAGCGAGACCGAAGGATTGCTCATCCCCCCTCTCTACTGGTGCGAACTGAGTGCCTTCACCGCCGATGCCGTTTGCCTCTGCCTCGCCTCTGGCGACTACGACCGCAAAGGCTACATCAACGACTACGAGACCTTTCGGCGGATTGCGGCGGAGAACGTCAAGTAAGAACTCCGCCCCGTCTTTCCTCCCCAAAAGAAAACTTTGCATATATTTGCGACAGAAGCCCTAACAACTCCCATGATACCTTTCCTTCCGCTTAAAGAAATCAACCGCAGCTACGGCGCGGAACTGCTTTCGGCCGTGCAGCGCGTGGTCGAGGGCGGCTGGTATCTGTACGGGCAGGAGACGCAGGCCTTCGAGGCGGAGTTTGCCGCGTACGTGGGTGCTGCCCACTGCATCGGTGTGGCCAACGGACTCGACGCACTCACCCTCTCGCTCATGGCGATGAAGATATACCACGGGTGGGACGACGGTGCGGAGGTGATAGTCCCCGACATGACCTTTGTGGCAACGGCACAAGCCGTGACGCGCGCCGGGCTGCAACCCGTTCTTGCCGATGTGGACGAGCGTGCGCTGCTCACCGCCGCCTTGGCGGAGCGAGTGCGTACCGACCGCACCCGTGCGGTTGTCCCCGTCCACCTCTACGGACACGCCGCCCCCATGTCGGAACTCTGCGCTTGGGCCGAAAGCCACGGCCTCTCCGTGTTGGAGGATGCCGCGCAGGCCCACGGAGCGGCCGAGGGCGGAAGGCTTACGGGCAGCTGGGGCGAAATGGCCGCTTTCAGCTTCTACCCCGGCAAAAACCTCGGCGCGCTTGGCGACGGCGGAGCGGTGACAACCGGCAACGGCGAACTTGCCTCGCTCGTGCGCACGCTCGCCAACTACGGGGCCGACCGCAAGTACCACCATATATATAAGGGGCTCAACTCGCGCCTCGACGAACTCCAAGCCGCCGCCTTGCGGGTGAAGTTGCGCCGCCTCGACGCCGACAACAACCGCCGCCGGCACATTGCGCAGATCTACGCCGCCCGCATCCGCCATCCGCAGGTGCTGTTGCCCTACGGCGGAGACACGGCGCAAAGCGTGTTCCACATCTACCCTGTGCGCTGCTGTCGCCGCCAAGAGCTGCAGCTCCATTTGCAGCGGCTGGGCATCGAGTCGCTTTGCCACTATCCGCTCACCGTCTCGCAGCAGCCCGCCTTTGCCCTCCACGCCGACACCCCCGTGGCCAGGCGGTGGGCGGACGAGGAACTCAGTTTGCCCATCAGCCCCGTGCTAAGCGACGACGATGCGCTGGCGGTGTGCCGGGCGGTGAATTCTTTCGACGGCGGAGAATAGCCGAGCCGCCGCTAACTCTGACAAACGAACAAAAACATACCGAAACATGACGCTTGACATTCTGATATGTTCGCTCAATAAAGGCGTGGTGCGCGTGCAGGACGTGCTGCTTCCGCCTCAGGAAAACGTCCGCTACATCGTGTCGTACCAATACACCGACGACCGCTACCTCGACCTCATCCCCAAGGTGCTGGCCTCGCGTCCCGACGTGTCGGTCTACACCTACAAGGGGCAGGGCCTGTCCGCCAACCGCAACCTTGCGCTCGACAAGGCCTCGGCCGACATCGTGATGTACGCCGACGACGATGCCCACATCCTGCCCGACACGCCGGCTAAGGTGCTTGGCGTTTTCGCCCAGCACGACGCGCTCGACGTGGCCTTCTTCTGCGCCTCCACCTATACGGGCAAGGCCTTGAAGAACTATCCCGACGAGGACTTCGACGTTCTGGCTATGCCGGCCGACTACACCATTTCCGCGCTCGAAATGGCCTGCCGCCGCAAGAGCGTGCAGGGGCGAATCCGCTTCGACGAGCGTTTCGGTCTCGGCACGAAGTTCCTCACCTGTGGCGAGGAGGAAATTTGGCTCGAAGACGCCCTGCGCCTCGGCTTGAAGATGCACTATTTCCCCGAAAAGATTGTCGAGACAAGCACCATGCTCAAAAAGTCGCTCGTCTACGTCGATGCCGGCGTGCAGCGCAGCCGCGGCGCCATAGCCTACTACATGAAGGGGGCGCGCGCCTGGTGGTCGTGCTTAGGTTTCGCCCTGAGCAGCACGCGCAACGGCTACTGCCACTTCCTGCCCATGATGCGCCACCTCGTTGAGGGCATCCGCTACATGAAGCGCACCTCAAAATAATTGATTGACAAATGTCGGCAAGCCGCGCCCGTGAGTAGGTGCGGCTTGCCGACAATATTATTTGTAAACACCATGCCCCGTCCGTTGCTGAGCATAATAATCCCCGTCTACAATGTGGCCGCCTTTCTCGACGAATGTCTCGCGTCCGTCTGCACGCAGCGCGTGCTGGGCCAGGCGGAGATAATCCTTGTGGACGATTGCTCCACCGACGGCAGCCTTGCCCTTTGCCAGGCGTGGGCGGAACGCGACGGGCGTATCACGCTGCTCCGCCACGCCGAAAACCGCGGGCTGAGCGCGGCGCGCAACACGGGGCTGCGTGCCGCCCGGGGGCAGTTCGTCACCTTTGTCGACTCCGACGACACGCTTTCGCCCGGCGCCTTAGCCTCCGCCCTTGCGGCGTTCGATGCCGACAGCCGCATCGACGCGGTGGAATACCCCGTTGCGGTTTACGAGGGGCATCCCTCAGAGCAAACCCTCCGATTGCCCCCGTCCTCTCCCGTAACTTTCAGCCAATGGCTTGCCGACGGCGGCCTGTTCCATGCCTACGCGTGGAACAAAGTGTACCGCCGCCAGTTGTGGCAAACGGAATTTTTCCCCGAAGGACTTTATTTCGAGGACATATTCGCCGTGCCGCAAGCGTTGGCCCAAGCCCGGCTAATAGCCTACTGCCAGGGCGGACTTTACCACTACCGTTACCGCGAAGCGTCCATCAGCACCATTCCCTCCGTGGCCAAAGTCACCGACCGTCTGCGCGGCATGATACTCAGCTACAATCTCCTCACCGGCCGCCTCGGCGCAAACCACCCGGCCGCCGAACAATACTACCTGGAGATGTGCAACGCCCAAATCTCCCTCCTACGCCTTGGCGGCAAGGCGTTTCTTCCTCACCGCCGCCTCTCCTGCGCTTTTGTCCTCGGCAACCGCCGCGCGCCCGTCGTCTTCCTCAAATCGCTCGCAAACAACCTCCTCGGCAAATTCTACCCAAAACTCTGGGCTCGCATCTGCCGACGCTGAAAACAAATCCCCTTATAGCAAACGTACTCTATGGGGGTACTCGAGTTCCCTACTTCGCCACGAGTTTGAGGCACGCCCAACCGTCCAGCACGTGCTGGTCTACGAGCGCGAGGCCTTGCTTCTCGGCTTCGGCGAGGAGCTGGGGGATGTCCGTGTCGTAGAAACCGCTCATGTAGATGTGTCCGCCGCGTTTCATTACGGGGACGTAGTGTTTGAGGTCGTTGAGCAGAATGCCCAGGTTGATGTTGGCGATGACGAGGTCGAACGGGCCGCGGCCTTTCAGCGACGAGGCATCGCCCAGTTCCACGTCGATGCCGCTGAGGCCGTTGAGCTGGATGTTCTCGCGCGAGTTCTTCACGCACCACTCGTCCACGTCGATGCCCAGGCAGTGGCGCGCGCCCCGCATACGGGCAAGGATGGCAAGGATGCTCGTGCCGCAGCCCATGTCGAGTACGTCCAGGTCCTCGATGTTGTCGGAGAGCAAGCGGCTTATCATTTGCGAGGTGGTGGCGTGGTGTCCCGTGCCGAACGACATCTGCGGGTTAATCTTTATGCTGTATTCCGCCTCGGGCACGTCGGTGTGGAACGTGCTTGATATGACGCACCGTCCGTCCACCACGAGGGGCTTGAAGTAGTTCTTCTCCCACTCCTCGTTCCAGTCCTTGTCCTCGGCCTCGCGTTGCGTGTAGCTTATCTGCACGCCCGGCAGGGGGAAGTTTTTCAAAGCCTCGTCGAGGCTTTCCTGCGAGAACAGGGCTTTCTGTATGTAACATTCGAAATGCTCCTCCGCGCCGACGCTCTCAAAGGCCGGCTGCTCGGGGTTGGCGGAGTGGCTGACGGCCGTCTGCTCCAAGTCGGCCGTGCGCACAAAACTGTCGAACCCTATTTCGGCCAGCACGGCCGAAAGCACGTCCTCGATGGCTTCGCCCGCCGGCTGCGTGGTAAAGGTAAACTGTAAGTACTGCATATTCTTTTTCTCTGGAAGGTGTGTCGGATGACGGCTGCAAAAGTAGGCATTATTTGCCGTTCTGCCGCCGGCAGTCCGAAAAAGGGCGGCCGAGAGGCTGAAAATGAGAAAAGTGGGTTATCTTTGCAAGCGACTGGCGCAGGGACAGCCTTTTTGCTCGCTCCGTGCGCCCGAAACCTTAAATCAACAAACTTTTTTTATAACAACCGCTTTATCTATGGATTGGTTACAACAACTCTTTTCGACGACCGACTCCGTAGCGCACATCGTGCTGTTGTTCTCGCTTGTCATTGCCGTCGGCGTAGTGCTGGGCAAGTACAAGATAGGCAGCATCTCGCTGGGCGTTACCTTCGTGTTGTTCGCCGGCATCGTGGTGGGTCATATCTACCACCAGATGGGCATTGCCGACCCCGACGGGGGGTATGCCTGTCCGGCCAAGGTTCTTAATTTCATTCAGGACTTCGGGCTGATACTCTTCGTCTACTGCATCGGTCTGCAAGTGGGCCCGAGTTTCTTCCAGTCGTTCAAGAAGGACGGCGTTCAGATGAACCTCGTGGCCGTAGGCATTGTGTTGCTCAACGTCGCCACGCTGCTCGTGCTTTACTACCTCGTGTTCGACACCAACGACAAGTCGAGCCTGCCCATGGCGGTCGGCGTGCTTTACGGTGCGGTGACCAACACGCCGGGCCTCGGTGCGGCGCAGGAAGCCATCAACACGCTGGGCATTGACATGCACGGACAGAACATTGCAGCCGGTTACGCCTGCGCCTACCCCCTTGGCGTTATCGGCATCATCGGCGCCACCATCGCCATCCGCTACATCTGCCGCGTCAAGCTCGACAAGGAGGAAGAGGAAATACGCTTTGCGCAGGAAGACAACCCCCACGCCAAGCCCCACCACCTGTCACTGCGCGTGGAGAACCAGGCTCTCGAGGGCAAGACGTTCGCGCAGCTCACGCAGTTCCTCGGCCGTACGTTTGTCTGCACGCACTACAAGCACGGCGACGAGATAATTTCGCCCACAAAGGACACCACCATCCATACCGGCGACGAAATGAACGCCGTGTGCGCCAGCGACGACGCTGAGGCCGCCATCGCTTTTATCGGCAGCGAAGTTGAGGTTGACTGGCAGGCGGAAAAAGCCCCCATTGTGTCGAAGCGCATCCTCGTGACGCAACCCGAGGTGAACGGCAAAACGTTCGGCGAAATGCACTTCAGTTCCATGTACGGCGTGAACGTCACTCGTATCACCCGTCAGGGCATGAACCTCTTCGCCGACCGCTCCCTGCGCATCCAAATTGGCGACCGCCTCATGGTGGCCGGCCCTGAGGACAGCGTAAACCGCGTGGAGCGGCTTTTGGGCAACTCCGTGAAGCGACTGGACCACCCCAACGTGGGCGCCATCTTCCTCGGCATTCTCATCGGCATCGTGTTCGGCAGCATCCCCTTCGCCATCCCCGGCATGGCCACGCCGCTTAAGCTGGGCCTCGCCGGCGGACCGCTTGTCATCGCCATTCTGGCCGGCGCATACGGCTACAAGTTCCACCTCGTGACGTACACCACCACCTCGGCCAACCTCCTGCTGCGCGAGATAGGGCTTATCCTCTTCCTCGCCGCCGTGGGCATCAAGGCCGGCAGCAACTTCTGGGACACCGTGGTGCAGGGCGAAGGCCTCACCTACGTGTGGGTGGGCTTCCTCGTGACGGTTATCCCCATCCTCATCATGGGCGTGGTGGGCCGCTGGCGTTTCAAGCTCAACTACTTCACGCTGATGGGTATCATCGCCGGTTCTAACACCGACCCCCCCGCGCTCGGCTACGCCAACCAGACGGCCAACAACGACGCGGCCGCCGTGGGTTACTCTACGGTCTACCCCTTGACGATGTTCCTGCGCATCCTCGTGGCCCAGGCCATCATCCTCTTTATGTGCTGACCGCCGCGCCCCACGGGGCGCAAGGCGGCTAAACGATTGTCCGGCAAAGCGGACGGGCGCGCCCCAGCGGCGTACGCCCGTCCGCTTTGCCGGACATTTTTTTCTGTGTCCCGATGTTTGCCGCGACACGGCTTTTCCAAAAACTCCGCAAACCTCCCGTTCGTAGTCCCGAGGTTGTCGGAACAATCCCCGGGCTTGCCGAAATTATCCCCGAGGTTGTCATTGGATACTTGGCAAGTATTCAATGTGCCGCTTGCCAAGTATACGGGTTGCCGCTTGCCAAGTATTCAATGTGTCGCTTGGCAAGTATTTATCCACAATCCCCGGGCTTGTGGCGGCGGGGCCGCTGATTTTCCCGTAAAGCCGCCGCATGGTTTTCCGAGGATTGCGTATACATTTCCGAAGCCGCCGTGCGCTTCGTCCCGGACGGCTGCTTCGGCGGATAGGGGCAAACAAAATCCGGTCTATGGGTCAAATTGCGTGGTGAAATGTGCCGACATCCCTTTATGCATAGGC